>CAJBRT010000166.1 GCA_903958045.1 uncultured Bacteroidota bacterium
ACTATCATTAAATGAATTATTTTCTGTGGGGGTTTTGATAACCACAAATTTTACATTGTTTTCTATTTCATAACGTGGTCTTTCATCAATGTCTAATGAGTCTCTTAAAAATTCGATAGGGATATCTAAGGTTTCACTTAACTCAATAAATTCCTCTTCTTTAAAAGGGGGGACTAGGTTAACCCAAGCTCCTGTATCAGGCTTGTCAATTTCAACCGTTTGTCCTTCTATATTTTTAAAATATTGAATCATGATAGCTTCATTAAAAATTAAATTGTTATTTGACCCTCATATACAAATGATGCAGGGCCGCATAGCCACACATTGTTATAATGCTGTGCATCTACTTTATTGAATTTTATCTGAAGATTTCCTCCCAAGGTTCTAATTTTTGTTTCATGCGCACCTATCGAATCAGCACTCATGGCAATAGCAGCTGCTGTTACACCAGTGCCACAACTAAAAGTTTCATTTTCTACACCACGCTCATAGGTTCTAACAAAAAGTTCAGACTCTTGCCATTCTACAAAATTTACATTGATGCCTTTTTGGTTATAGGTTTCGTTATAGCGAATTTTTTTTCCTTCTGTAAATACGTCAAAGTTTGAAAGGCCTGATACAGGCTTAATATAATGAGGTGACCCCGTATTTAAAACAGTTGCTTCTGGCACAATCGATACTTCTTGTACATCTATCATTTTTAAATGTATCCATCCATTTGCGTCAATAACTGCCTCATGTTCACCATCAGAAGCTATAAAATTGTAAGAATTTGCTTGTATGCCCTTATCAAAAGCAAATTTTGTTAAACACCTGCCACCATTACCACACATGGTTCCTGGCGCGCCATCTGCATTATAGTAAACCATTTCAAAATCATAGCTTTCATGTTTGTTTAAAAGCATGAGTCCGTCTGCGCCAATGCCAAAATGTCTATCGCACATGAAGGCTACTTGCTCCTTGGATAATTGAATATTTCCTTCTCTGTTATCAATTATCACAAAATCGTTTCCAGTGCCTTGGTATTTATAAAAATGTAACAACATAATTATAGTGTTGAAAGAATCTCTAATGATTGTTTGATTAAATTTTCGACAGCCGCATTGCCATCTTTGCTAAAAGTTTGCGATACTCGATTGGCCACAATCGCACTTAAACTTAAACACTGATGCCCTTGCAATTTCCCCAAACCATAAATAGCACTTGTTTCCATTTCAAAATTGGTGATTTTATGTGGGCCAAAATTAAATGTTGTTAATTGATCTATGAGTTCCGTGTGCATGAGTGGTAAACGTAGTACCCTGCCTTGTGGACCATAAAATCCGGGACAAGTTACTGTTATTCCCTGATGATACCCTGTTACGAAATGTTTAAGTAATTTAACGCTTGCGCCAGTGATATATGGACCAGAAAATGATTTATTCAATGTGATTTGATCTTCAAACGCATTTAATATTTGAGCTTCTTCACCATTGTTTTCGTGCTTGTAAAAATGAAGGAGGTTATCAATACCTAGTCCATGCGTACTAGCCACAAAACTATCTACTGGAATATTTGCTTGCAAAGAGCCAGAAGTGCCAAGTCTAATTATTTGCAGGGTGGTTAATGTGTTTTTGATGGTTCTGGTTTCAAAATCAATATTTACAAGCGCATCTAGTTCATTTAATACAATGTCAATATTATCAGGCCCAATACCCGTAGAAACCACAGAAATTCTTTTACGCCCAATAAAGCCAGTATGGGTAATAAACTCCCTATGCTGGCTTTTATGCTCAATATGGTCAAAGTATTTGCTTACTTCCGAAACCCTGTCTGGGTCACCAACCGTTAACACAGTAGTGCCTAATTCGTCGGGGCGAAGGTCTAAATGATAAACAGCACCTCTATTATTGATGATAAGTTCACTTTCAGCGATTCTTTGCATATGAGCTAATTTTGAGCAAATTTCGGGTATTCAGATTTAGAATTTTGATTTTCCTTTCTTTGCTTTATTTTCGCAGTCCAATAATTGGTCCTGTGGCCGAGTGGCTAGGCAGAGCTCTGCAAAAGCTTCCACAGCGGTTCGAATCCGCTCGGGACCTCAAAACCCTTTAAAATAGCTCCTTTTGGAGCTATTTTTACTTAAATTTAAGCGAATTAAGCCATGAAATACACGCAAACTATTGGAATTATCGCCTCACTGATTGTAATTGTATGTTCCTTTTTACCATGGAGTATTGTCGTTTCTGAGCATATTACCATCTCAGGATTTAAAACTGAGGGTACAAGATTTGGTAAACCAGGGCTTTTCTTGAACTTTTTTACCATTGTTGCGATCATTTTGTTTTTGATACCCGCTATTTGGGCTAAACGTACCAATATTTTTATTGGAGCCATTGTTTTCACTTGGAGTCTTAGAAATTATATTTTAGTTTCAACCTGTTTAATGGGAGAATGTCCAGAAAAGCAGCCTGCATTATATACGTTAGTGATTGCAAGTGGAGTGGTGATGGTCATGTCGTTGCTTCCTAAATTAAATACGCTAAAAAAGTAAACATTGTCTAGTAGTTCCGTTGCCATCGTTATTTTAAATTATAATGGAAAAAAGCATCTAGAAACTTTTTTGCCATTCGTAATGAATACGAGTTATGGTAACGCAAAAGTGATCATTGCAGACAATGGTTCCACCGATGATTCAGTATCCTTTTTAAAAGCAAATTATTCGGGCATTACTTGTTTACAAAGAGATACGAATGAAGGCTTTGCGGGCGGATATAATTGGGCATTGTCGTGTATAGATGCCGATTATTATGTGCTTTTAAATTCTGATGTTGAGGTAACACCCAATTGGTTAGAACCCATGGTATCACTGCTTGATCATAACAATAACATTGCCGCATGTCAGCCCAAAATTCGGTCCTACCATCATAAAGAATGTTTCGAATACGCAGGTGCTGCTGGTGGATGGATTGATGCACTTGGTTACCCTTTTTCGAGAGGTAGAATATTTGATGTTTGTGAAATCGACAATGGTCAATATGATCATTGTGAGCCCATTTTTTGGGCAACAGGGGCATCCTTATTTATAAGAGCAAGTGCATATAAACAAGTAGGAGGGTTGGATGAAAGTTTTTTTGCCCATCAAGAAGAAATTGATATGTGTTGGAGACTGCAAAGAGCTGGTTATTCTATCATGAGCTGCCCATCCTCTGTGGTATATCATGTAGGCGGCGGAACCCTTCCAAGAGGTGGTAGAAAAGTGTTTTTAAATTTTAGAAATAACCTTTTAATGCTTGGTAAAAACCTACCCGTAGCGGAGCTCATTTGGAAAATCCCTACACGCTTTTGCCTAGATGCTATTTCGGCATGGAAGGGCGTTTTTCAAGGTGATTTTTCTTTCTTTTATGCGATTGTAAAAGCACATATGTCTGTGATGTTTATATGGACAAAGCAGCTATTGAATGGGGGCGGGAAAAGGAATTCGATCCCTAAAAAACCAATGAAAGCCTTAACGGGTGTGTTTAAAGGTTCTATTATTTGGTGCTATTTTGTTAAAAAACAAACTAAATTTTCTGAAATTATTTTATCAAAGACGATGTAAATAATCAATGTTGCCTTATTTTTGCATTTCCAAAACAATCCTATGTCTGAACAAACAAATAACTTACCTGAAAAAGATTTAGCCAGCAATTGGGTTTCTTCTTCTAAATTCTTGTTTTATTTACATGTTTTTTGCATCCTAGCTTTTGTTTTAGGCGGTTGTTACCGTTTATACGATCAAAGATATAAAGGTAAACCAGACGTTGAAGTGCAAGGAAGTAGCCAATACAAGCCTGAATACAAATAATTTTATTGAAATTTTCAATAAAAAATTTTGCCAGCAACGGTAGAATCCTATTTTTGCACTCCTAATTTAGTTCTTTACAATCAAGCGAAAGTAGCTCATTTGGTAGAGCACGACCTTGCCAAGGTCGGGGTGGCCGGTTCGAGCCCGGTCTTTCGCTCTAAATCCCGAGCTTTGTTCGGGATTTTTTTTACACCATGCCCTGGTGGTGGAACTGGTAGACACGCAGGACTTAAAATCCTGTTCGCCGCAACGCGAGTGCGGGTTCGATTCCCGCCTGGGGCACTATCCCTTCGCTTATGCGAGGGGATTTTTTTTGCTATCTTGTGAAGATCATGCCAACACTTTTATTTGATAATGCTTTCAGACACCAGTTGTATCCATTTACCCATACAAGAGCTGTTGGCGCCATTAGATCTGGTATTTTTACGCCACAAGAAAGGTGGAAACACATTACAGGGGATAAAGTGCAAATTCAAACCCATAAAGTATTACAGCCCTTGTACGGCAAACCACAAATCAGTGCAAAAACATTATGGATTGATGCAGCGCTCATATTAAGCACAGTATTAATTGACCAGATAAAAGCATTACAAACCGGCCAATGTATATATGATGATACCGGTTTTATTGCAGGCGTTGGTGAAACCAATCAAATTGAGGACTATACCTCTAAGACAAAGTTAGAAGATCAAAATAGATTCCATTATGCTTCTGATTTAATCGAACATAATAACGCGCAAATTAGGTATGATTTTGAACTAGCAACTGCGGGTAAAACTTCGGCTCCAATGCCAAATACATGCACGGCAACTAATCAAGAACAAATTTTTATTGAAGAAAACACAAACCTTTCTCATTGCCATTTAAATGCGAGTACTGGTCCCATTTATATTGCAAGTGGTGCAGAAATTCAGGAAGGATCTTGTATTAGAGGCCCATTTGTCTTACTGAGTGACGCCTGTGTTAAAATGAATACGGTAGTATATGGAGCAACAACCATTGGGCCAAAAAGTATTGTAGGCGGCGAAGTAAAAAATAGCATTTTGTTTGGCAATTCAAATAAAGCACATCATGGCTATTTAGGTGATTCGGTCATTGGTGAATGGTGCAATTTGGGTGCTGGAACTTCTAATAGCAATGTAAAAAATACAGCAGCAAAAATTAGTGTGTGGGACGAAGCAGCAAATGCAAAACGCTATGTAGGTAATAAAATGGGCGTTTGTATTGGCGACTATGTAAAAACAGCCATCAATACAAGCATCACAACTGGAGCAACTATTGGCGTAGGTGCCAATGTTTTTTGTGCAGGGCTTACACCTAATATAGTTCCTCATTTTAGTTGGGGAATAGACAAAAGCACCTATCAAATTGACAAACTTATAGAAGATACAGCGAACTGGAAAGCATTTAAGAATGAACCCTTTACCGATATTGAAAAACAGATGATCCGAGCTATCTTTGAATCATTAACAAACAATACATTATAAACACATAAGTAGTAAAATAAGCAATCATGAGAAAGCAAATCGCAGCAGCCAATTGGAAAATGAATTTAACCCTCACAGAAGGGGAAGCGTTACTAGACGCTATTAGTGCAAAGCCACATTCTTTATTGGCAAACCAAGAGGCAATTTTTGCGGTTCCTTTTCCATACATATCCATGGCGCAAGCAAAAGTGGGTGCTAAAACCAATGTTTTTGTTGCTGCACAAAACTGTTCGGATAAAGCATCGGGTGCCTATACCGGTGAAGTTTCTGTGCATATGCTTCAAAGTATGTGTGTTAAATATGTAGTGATTGGACATTCTGAAAGAAGAGAATATTTTGGTGAAAGCAACGAGTTATTGGCTCAAAAAGTAAATATTTGTTTAGACAACAAAACAAACCCTATTTTTTGTTGTGGCGAACCGCTAGAAATTAGAGAATCGGCTACACAAAATGAATATGTAGCTAAACAATTAACCGAATCATTGTTTCATTTACCAGAAGCAGCGATATCGCAGGTTGTTTTAGCTTATGAACCTATTTGGGCAATTGGTACTGGTAAAACAGCTAGCAGTGAGCAAGCGCAAGAAATGCATGCTTTTATTAGAAGTCATATAGCTAGCAAATACGGCCAATCGATAGCAGATTCTATCTCAATTTTATACGGTGGAAGCGTTAAAAGTGCCAACGCCGTGGAAATATTTAGCCAGCCAGACGTTGATGGAGGTTTAGTAGGCGGCGCATCGCTTATTGCAGATGAATTTGTAGCTATTATTAATGCGTTAAAAAAGTAGTTTTAAGCTTATCTTCGCGCCCTTATGAAGCAAATACGTAATTTTTGCATTATTGCACATATTGACCATGGTAAATCTACCCTGGCCGACCGTTTATTAGAGCATACCAAAACCATTGGTGAGAGAGACATGATGAATCAGGTTTTGGATGACATGGACTTGGAACGTGAAAAAGGCATTACTATTAAAAGCCATGCCATTCAGGTAAGCTACCTCTATAAGGGTGTAGAATATATTTTAAACCTTATCGACACCCCGGGTCACGTAGATTTTAGTTACGAAGTGAGTAGAGCACTTGCTGCTTGCGAAGGTGCATTATTGTTAGTGGATGCTTCTCAGGGTATTCAAGCACAAACAATTTCCAATTTATATTTAGCCATTGATAATAATTTAGAAATCATTCCGGTCATCAATAAAATTGACATGGATGGTGCAAAAATTCCAGAAGTAACAGATCAAATTGTTGATTTAATTGGTTGCAAAGCAGAAGACATTTTACTCGCAAGTGGAAAATCTGGGATTGGAATTGAAGAAATATTAATGGCCATTGTGGAACGCATTCCAGCGCCAAGCGGTGATCCGGAAGCGCCACTACAAGCACTCATTTTTGATAGCGTATTTAATAGTTTTAGAGGTATTATCGTTTATTATCGAATCATGAATGGGGTGCTCAAAAAAGGAGACAAAATTCAATTTGTGGCTTCTGGTAATGATTATTTTGCTGATGAAGTGGGGGTATTAAAATTAAACATGACGCCAAAGCCCGAAGTAAGGGCAGGAGACGTAGGTTATATTATTACAGGTATTAAAAATGCAAAAGAAGTTAAAGTGGGTGACACAATAACACTTGCAAGTAATCCTGGAAAAATGATCAATGGTTTTGAAGAAGTGAAACCCATGGTATTTGCGGGTATTTTCCCAGTTAATACCGATGAGTTTGAAGAACTCCGTGATTGTATGGATAAACTTCAATTAAACGATGCTTCTTTAACTTTTGAACTAGAAACTTCACAAGCACTCGGTTTTGGTTTTAGATGCGGATTTTTAGGCCTCTTACACATGGAAATTATCCAAGAGCGTCTAGAACGTGAGTTTAACCAAACAGTTATCACAACGGTTCCAAACGTTGGATTTATTGCATACACAACGCGCAACGAAAAGATCATGGTTAACAATCCAACAGAAATGCCGGATCCAGTTAAAATTGATCGTATTGAAGAACCATTTATTCGCGCACAAATTATTACCCTACCTGATTATATTGGTAATATCATGACCCTTTGCTTAGGCAAAAGAGGAATGCTTATTAACCAAAGCTATTTAACACCCACACGCGTAGAACTTATTTTTGAAATGCCATTAACTGAAATCGTATTTGATTTCTATGACAAATTAAAAAGCTCTACACGCGGTTATGCATCTTTTGATTATAATCCAATTGGCTACCGCGACGCAGACATCGTTAAAATGGACATCCTACTCAACAATGAAAAAGTGGATGCATTGAGCGCCCTGATTCATAGAAGTAGAGCTGCCGATTTTGGTAGAAAATTATGCGAAAAGCTAAAAGAACTTTTACCTAAACAACAATTCCAAATTGCTATTCAAGCAGCTATTGGTGCTAAGGTAATTGCCAGAGAAAACATTAGTGCGATGCGTAAAGACGTTACTGCAAAATGTTATGGTGGTGATATTAGCCGTAAGCGTAAATTACTCGAAAAGCAAAAAGAAGGTAAAAAGCGTATGCGTCAAATCGGAAACGTAGAAGTTCCACAAGAAGCATTTTTAGCAGTACTTAAACTAGACTAATTCTTTCTTTTAATGGTTTGATCTGGATTTACTTTTGGATCTGGATCTAATTCTTTAATACGCGGTAGGTGTACCCATTTGCCTTTATCCCAACTAAACCCTTCGTAAGTTCCATAAGGCACGAGTGTTTCCTTTTTTTGAGGAATGTTTTCTTCACTAATAAGGGTTGCAAAAATGATTAGATCTAATTCAGGATCGTAATTCATTTTCACAATAGATTCTTTTTTATATTCTAATACAAACCTAGATGTGGGCTGCTTGGGTTTAAATTCATCGTTTTTGTACACGAAATAATTGCCTCCAAAAACAGGTTTATTGTCTGCGTCGAAATACATGACTTCCATCCATTTTTTATGGGTTACTGCGTTGTTACCATCTAGTCCAAGCAAGGTATAATAGGTGCGATTATTGTATTTTTTTGGAATGATTTTATAATAGATAGCGCCAATCCAGTGTTTAGCATCTCTAACAGAATCGTTGGGTGCGTCTGTAAATTCGGAGCAATCAAATAATGGAATGAGTTGTAAACTTCCATCCTTAGCATTTAGTTGAATGGCACCTTTTTGACGGTAGCTTTTTTCATCTTCTGATAGTAGCTGCCAGGTAAAAATCTTAAAAGTACTATCTGGAGAAAATAGGGTAGACACCGTTATTAAAGAATCAAAACGATGACTAAATGAGAAGGGCGTTTTTAAAGCCCTTACCAATCCTTTGGTAAAGGCACTATCTGCTGTAACCCTTTCTGCGTAGGTTTCTCCATTAACAATTTGGAACGCTGGTTTTTTAATTTGATCTTCTAGTTGTGCAATGGTTTGCGCAGCTAAATGATTACAAATTAAAAGGAACCCAAAAAATATTTTTTTTATCATCGTCATTATAATGCGTTAGCAAATTCAATTAAGGAGTTAAATCTATAATCAATACTCGGGTGTGGAAATTCTATTTCTGGATGCGTGGTAGCTAAAAATACACTATGCATACCGGCGTTACGAGCAAACCCCATATCGCTTAAACGGTTTCCAACCATGATGCTTTGTGAAAAATCAATTGTTGGAAACTGTTGCTGTGCTTGATAAGCCATGCCACACTGAGGCTTACGGTTAGGGGAATCATCGGCCATATCGGAACAATAATAAATAGCATCAATAGTACCACCACCAAGCTCAATTTGTAATTTTAAGGAGCTATGAATGGCGTCTAAGTCCTGAACTGTCATAAGTCCTTTACCAATCCCTTTTTGATTGGTCACAATGATGATTTTTGAGAACATGGTGGCAAAAATGCGCATAGCATCTACCACACCATCATAGAGTTTTAATTCAGACACATTTCTGATATAATCCAAATGTTTTTCATGATTTAAAACCCCATCACGATCTAAAAACAGCGTCCAAGAAGGATCTATATTATCTAAAATATCCATTAGGCAAATAATTGGGCTTCTACAAGTTCACAAATAATATGTCCAATTAAAATATGGCTCTCCTGTATTCGGGGTGTATCGGTGCTTGGAACATTGAGGAGTACATCTGATATATCACTCATTTTACCACCAGCTGCTCCTGTAAATCCAATGGTTACGATTCCCATTGATTTTGCCATTTCAAAAGCTTTTACAATATTGCCAGAATTACCAGAAGTGCTCATACCAATAAGTACATCTCCTTTATACATGGTGCCTTCTACAAGTCTACTATAAATATCATTGTAACTATAATCGTTAGCAACTGCTGTTAAATAAGAGCTATTACAGTGCAGGGCATCGGAGGGAAGTGCTTTACGGTTTTTGTAAAAACGTCCCGAAAATTCGGCGGCTAAATGTTGTGCATCGGCAGCACTTCCGCCATTACCACAAAATTGCACTTTGAACCCGTCTTTAAACGCATTTGCCACAAGGGTTACAGCCGTATTTATTTTTTCTAAGAAAGCCGCATCTGAAACATACTGTTGTTTTACAGCAATCGATCTTTCTATGATGGATTGAATTTTTTGTATTGACATAGGTTTATGATATTAGATCCCATATTTGATGGGTTAATTGATTCCAATTGTATTTTTTCTTTTCTATTTCGATTGCTGGAATAAAATGAGGTTCGCCTAATGCATATAGTTTTTCAATTCCATGCGCAATAGATATATAATCTGGCTCCGCTACTACACCTACTATATGATTGGGTACCATGGCAGCTAGGGCGCCAACATTAGTCACTAACATGGGTTTGTTAAAATGAAAACAAAGTGGCGTAATGCCAGATTGCGTAGCATGCTTATAGGGTTGTATCACAAAATCGGTGGCGCAAAAATAATTGCGCACGTCGCTATCTGCTATAAAATTACTTTTTACAATGACGTCATTGATTAAATCTTGCTCCTCAATGAGTTGTAAATAAGGCTCTTTTTTATCATAAAATTCACCTGCAATTAAAAGTGTTGGAATAATTTTTCCTTGCTTTTTTATATAACCAAGTGCCCTCAATAAAAGATCCAGACCTTTATACGCTCTTACAAAACCAAAAAATAAAATAATTGGATCAAAAGCATCTAGTTCTAATTTTTGTCTAGCTTCTAATTTTGAAATGGGTTCACCAAAATTATCGTAGAGTGGATGCACAACAGTAGCAGATGGTTTTTGCGTAAAGAGGGTAAGGTCTTTTTGAACCTTTTCGCTAAGTGTTACAAAAGCATCTATTTGACCCACAAAATATTTGGTAAAGAGGGTGTCTAATGGACGTTTCTCGTGCGGAACCACATTGTCTGCAATGCAAACTACTTTGGACGTTTTATTTTTTCTGATGATAGATGCGATGGTGCCAAGGCAAGGACCCATAAATGGAATCCAATAACGAACCACCACAAGGTCTGGTGCCATTTTTTTTATTTCATTACCAATACGAACCCAATTAAATGGATTTACAGAATTGACAACCGCCTTTATGGTTAAATGAAGTGGTTTAGGTTCTGTTGCATATTGACTTTTACCAGGAAACAAAAAAGAGGGGTATTGTAGCGAGAAGGTGTAGATAATTACTTCATGTCCTTCATCTATAAATTGTTTGGCCAAACGCTCATTAAAAGTAGCAATACCTCCGCCTCTTAATGGCCAAGCGGAACCGATAATCACTACTTTTTTTTTCATAACAATAAATTATGAACTATGAATCTAAGCCAATCTTTGAGGAGATCAAATACACATTTCTTTCCGTAGCATTACGTGCTACTAGTTCGGCAACAAAGCCCGTTAAAAAAAGTTGCATACCAATCACCATAGTGGTAAGGGCAATGTAAAATGCTGGTCGATTGGTTAATGAAAAATCTTGACTTGCAAATTTGGCAAGTACCAAATAAATACTAGCACCCAATCCAATCAAAAAAAACAAAGTGCCCAATAAGCCAAAAAATTGCATGGGACGTTTACCAAATTTTCCTAAAAATAGGATCGTGGCTAAATCTAAAAATCCGTTGACAAAACGTTGCCAACCAAATTTGGTCACACCATATTTTCTAGCACGGTGCTCTACTACTTTTTCTCCAATTTTTTTATAGCCACTGCCTTTTGCCAAAATAGGTATATATCGGTGCATTTCACCGTATACTTCAATACTCTTTACCACTTTATTCTTGTAAGCTTTTAGTCCACAATTAAAGTCGTTGAGTTGGATGCCCGAACTTTTGCGTGCTACGGCATTAAATAATTTTGAAGGGATATTTTTAGTAAGTGTATTATCAAATCTTTTTTTCTTCCAGCCACTAACTAGGTCAAAACCACCATTGATGATCATGTCACGTAGTGCAGGAATTTCATCGGGAGAATCTTGCATATCGGCATCCATGGTAATCACCACTTGGCCCTGAGCTGCTTTAAAGCCTTCATTTAAGGCTGCTGATTTACCGTAATTGCGTTGAAATTGAATGCCTTTAAATGCATTGTTGGCTGCACTTATTTGTGTGATAACTTCCCAACTATTATCTGTACTGCCATCATCAATGAGTATTACTTCATAAGACAATTGTACTTGATCCATTACACGCGTAATCCAACTACACAATTCTGGTAGGGATTCATCTTCATTAAAAAGGGGTATTACAACAGATACTTGCATGAGGTTATATTTGATCAGGTACTTCTTCGTTTTTCTTGATAATAACTGATAAAATGAGTGCTTTAACAAAATTGAATACAATGGCTAAACCAAGTCCTAAAAACACTTGCTTAAAGGATGTTATTTTTGGTTCGGCTTGCATTCGTTTAACAGTTTCTTCAACCTGTGCTTCTGATGCGCCAAATTTTTCCATCATTTGAAGTGTTTTGGCAATACTAATTTCCATCACTTTTGCGGTCATATCTGGATCAACAAGTGCAAAGAGTGCATAGTTGCCAACTGCTTCGATGAGCGCGAAAATAACATAGGCTACAAAAGTAAATTGTAGTGCTTCTTTAAATGAATAGAGTCCACCATTGTCTTTTCTTAATTTAAATCCTACTACGAGTAAAATGATAAAGAGGTAAGGAATAAAAGTGGTAACACCTGTAACGGCTACAAAATTCTCTACGGATCCAACAGCCCATAAACCAAATAAAAGCACTAAAAAAATAAGGCCACCCACGATACCAAATGTTATGCCTTGTTTTATATTGTTATTTTCCATGTCTAGTAGTTAAGTATTAATTGAGATAAATATTATTGCGATAATTGATTGTTATGAATAGTTGCCACCACTGCGCCGTTGAGTGCCATGTCCATAAAAGCAGAATTACTAGACTTACTCTTATTATTTTGGGTTGTTAGGGTAGTGGTTCCCGTTCTATTAAATATAGTCAATTCTGCGGCTTGCCCTTCATTGATGGTAACCACAGGAAGTCCAAATATTTGCCTAGCATTTCCACTCAATAAATTTGAAATTTGTTCTGGCTTTAAATTTGGAACGGTTTGTTCAAGTGTCGCGTAAGTTGTTTGTAATCCTATATTTCCAAACTCGGCGTATTCAAACTCACATACTTTATGATCCCAGTCTTGCGGTGCATGATGAGAAGCTATACAATCGATGGTGCCATCTACCACAGCGGCCCTGAGTGCGTCTCGGTCTGCTTTTGTTCTTACCGGAGGAATCACTTTTAAGTTGGTGTTGTAGGTTGTCATGTCTTCATCGCAGTAAAAAAGATGCGTTGGTGTAACACTACAAGAAATAGCTAAACCTTCTTTTTTAGCAGCCCTAATTAAATCAATTGTAGTTGCAGAAGATACGCCCGTGATATGAAGTTTAGATTCTGTATATCTGAGTAAATCAATATCTCTTTTTACCATTAGTTCTTCGGCTACAGCTGGTAAGCCAGGAAGTCCCATTTGAGTAGAAACAATTCCCTCGTGCATGAGTCCGTTTGCCGCAATGGTTTTATCGATAGGAATTTGAATTAAAATTCCATCAAAAGCTTTTACGTATTGAAGCGCTTTTAAAAATACCCCAGGAGATTGAACAGGATGCATGCCATCTGAAAATGCTACTGCATTTGATGCACGCATGTCATACATTTCTGCTAATGATTGCCCTTCCATTTTTTTAGTAATGGCTCCAATTGGGTGGAGGGTTACATTTGCTTGGTTGCCTGCTGCGTGTATATAAGCTACTTGTGCTTTATTGTCTGTAACTGGTTTTGTATCACCCATTACCAGTACCCTGGTGTAACCACCTGCCGATGCAGCGGCAATACCTGATTGTAAAGTTTCTTTAAATTCGAATCCTGGATCACAAAAATTAGAAAAAACGTCAACCCATCCACCTGATACATATGCTCCATTACAATCGAGGGTTTGATCTGCTTTTTTGGAACTATTAGATCCAATTGAAACGATAACACCGTTCTCAATAAAAATATCCGTTGTTAAACCATTGTGTTTTGATTGAGGATCGGCAATTGTGACTTGCTTGAGGAGGGTCGTCATGGGCTGATTGGAAATTTTATGCAATATAACCTGAATTTTTGTCTTTGACCCTATATTTGCAGCGTTTTAAGGGAGTTTTATACTCATTTTCGGGATGTAGCGCAGCCCGGTAGCGCACACGTCTGGGGGGCGTGGGGTCGCAAGTTCAAATCTTGTCATCCCGACCATAAAAAAGGTCACTCTTTGAAGAATGACCTTTTTTTATTCCGATTGCTAAAATTTAGAATCTTTCTAGTTTAGAAAAGAAGAAATCTCCTTCAATCACTGCATTTTCATTGCTATCACTACCATGAACCGCATTTTCACCAATAGAAGCAGCAAAATTCTTACGAATCGTACCTTCTTCTGCTTGTGCTGGGTTGGTTGCACCGATCAATTTTCTAAAATCTTCTACTGCATTGTCTTTCTCTAAAATTGCCGCTACAATAGGGCCACTGCTCATGAATTCAACTAATTCACCAAAAAAGGGTCTTTCTCTATGGATATCATAGAATAAACCAGCTTGCTCGGTTGTTAATTTAGTCCATTTCATAGCTTTTACGGTAAAGCCAGCCTTAATCATTTGGTCTAAAATAGCACCTGTGTAACCTTTACTGGTTGCATCAGGCTTAATCATTGTAAATGTTCTGTTACTCATAGTTTTAAGTATAATTCGGGTGCAAAATTACAAATAAACTACCCTTTAATGCCATATTTGACGTTAATTTTTCTTAAACCCGCTTAAATTGATTTGACAAAACAGGCTAGATGCTGCATTTTTGCTTGAATATGCAATCCATTGATCAGTTTTATCCGTTATTAACCAAGCCTAGCAAGGTGATCATAACCATGCACCAGAAGCCAGATGGCGATGCAATGGGCTCGACCCTTGGATTGTATCATTTTTTAAAGGCACTTGGACATGACGCCGTTGTGATTTCTCCTACCAATTGGGCCGATTTTTTAGATTGGATGCCAGGTATCAATACCGTTATTGATTTTGAAAAAAAGAAGGAAGCTGCATTAGCACTCATTAATGATGCAGACTATTTATTTTGTTTAGATTTTAATACCCTTAGTAGAACCAAAAATATGGAAGCGCCACTTGCAAATGCAAAGGGTGCTAGAATTTTAATTGATCATCACCAACAACCACAAACAGAAGTATTTGCTTATGGCGTGAGTGATACCAGCAAAAGTTCTACCTGTGAAATGGTGTACGACATCATCATGGGTTCTGAAAACGGGGCGCATCTATCATTAGATGTAGCTACCTGTTTATATACAGGGTTAATGACAGACACTGGATCTTTTAGATTTCCTGCGACTACCGCATCTGTACACCGCATGATTGCTCATTTAAAAGATTTAGGACTAGACCACACGGTGGTACACAGTCATATCTTTGATAATTCATTAGAAAATAGACTTCGTTTTATTGGCTATGCTTTACTGAACAGAATGGAAGTGCTCTATGAGTGCAACACTGCCATCATGCATATTACAAAGCAGGATTTACAACGCTTTGACATCAAAACCGGTGATACAGAGGGTTTGGTGAATTACCTGTTAGCCATTAAAGGCATGAAATTGGGCGCTATTGTGATAGATCGAGACGAAGAGCGTAAGTGGAGTTTTAGAAGCAAGGGTGCTTTTGATGTAAATGCTTTTGCAAGAAAACATTTTGAAGGTGGTGGGCATATTAATGCAGCGGGGGGCAGGAGTGATGAAAATATTGAAACAACTTTACATACTTTTAAAGAGGTCTTAAAAGACTATTATAATCAACTACAATGAAAATGATCAAATCAACACTATCGCTTTTAGCAGCGGTTGTCATTTTTGCGAGCTGTAATCAGTTCCAAAAATCACCTTCAGGTATGCCTTACAAAATTACAAAAGGCAACAGTAAAGAACTTTTAAAACATGGTCAGTTTGTAAAATTGAACATCGAGTACAAGTTAAAATCTAAAGACACCGTATTAAATACATCCTATGGTCATATCCCGATGTATTTTTATTTAGATACAGCTAGACTTGGTAAATATACTTTTACAGAAGTGATTACCAAGTGTGCGCCTGGCGATAAAATGGAATTTTCATTGAGCATTGATTCCCTCAAAAAAATGGGTATGATTGAATTCAATGAAGTATTTAAAACAGGCGATTTTATCAACGGTAAACTAGAAGTGATTGCTGCATTTGCCAAAGAAGATTTAGTAAAAGCAGATTACGAAAAAGAAGTTGAAAAAGAAAAAGGAACAGAAATTGCGCAGATAAAAAAATATGCTGAAGGCAAGAAAATGAAAACGGTTTCTACCAAAAGCGGCGCGCTTGTAGAAGTAACAAATCCGGGTGTTGGTCAAAAAGCCGATTCTGGATATCAAGTTTCAGTAATGTACAGAGGTTATTTTGCGGATAAAGATGGTAAAGAATTTGATGCGAATATGGGTAAGCCAGCTCCTGATAACAAACCCATTGATGTTGTTATTGGACAACATGGTGTAATCCCAGGTTGGGAAGAAGGGTTAACTTTCTTTGCCAAAGGTGGTAAGGGACGTATTGTAGTTCCATCATTTTTAGGTTATGGCCCACAAGGTCGTCCTCCGGTTATTGCACCATTTGCAAACTTATGTTTCGATGTAGAAATCGTTGACGTAAAATTAGCACCGCCTCCACCACCACCAGCTGCTCCGGGAGCTCCTGGTGCACCAGGTCAATAATTTAAAACGTAATTGTAAAAGCCTCAACCTTTTGGTTGGGGCTTTTTTATTGTAAATAACTACACAGTGTTACTACTTCGTTGGCTTCTTTAACATCGTGTACCCTAAGTATAGATGCACCATGTAAAATAGCCGCTGTATGTAACACCGTTGATCCGTTGAGCGCCTCTGCGGCAGTAATACCAAGGGTTTTATAAATAGTTGATTTTCGTGAAACGCCTATTAGTATTGGCTTTTGAAAGCTAGCAAATGCAGATAAATTGGTAATGAGTTTAAAATTTTGTTCCGGTGATTTACTAAATCCAAAACCAGGATCAATTATTAATTGATGGATGCCAGCATCTTTTGCCGCAGCACATGTTTTTGTAAAAAAATCATGCACTACTGGTATAATACTTGCTGTAGCATCTACGCTATGCATTTGATCTTTATTTTCATTCACGTGCATAACAACGAATGGAACATTCAGTGCTGCAATGGTAGTAAACATATGAGCGTCATATTGTCCACCACTTATGTCATTGATGATATGCGCACCAAGCCCAACCACTTGTTTTGCTACCTCACTATGATAGGTATCAACCGAAATAAAAACACCCGGAAAATGTTGTACTACTGCTTCAATAACGGCGCCAATTCTATCTAATTCTTCATTTGCAGAAATAGCGGTTGCGCCTGGCCTTGTACTTTGTCCACCAATATCTAAAATGGACGCACCATCTAGGAGCATTTTACCAGCTATATCTGTTGCCTCGGAAACGGCCATAACCCGGCTCTTTTGGTAAAAAGAATCGGGGGTTACATTCAAAATCCCCATAATGAGGGGTTTTGTGCTATGAAGGGTTTTTCCTTGGCTATTTAGTGTCAACATTCTGATGTTTCAATTATATTGCATCCGCTTCAAAGATATTACCAAAGGATCAAAATTAGACCTATAAAATGAGCAGTACCAATCAGGCATATGATGAGGCTATTTTAGCGTGTAGAGACATCTTTATTAAAAAAACCAAAGATTACGGAACCGCATGGCGTGTGTTGCGTACGATTTCTGTGGTGGATCAAATATTTATTAAGGCCCTTCGCATTAGAACCATTCAAGATTTACAAACCCAAAAAGTAGGGGATGATATCAATTCTGAATTTAAGGGGATTGTGAACTATGCGGTTATTGGTCTTATTCAACTGGCACTTGGCAACCCTCAGGTAGAGGAATTACCAGTGGAACAAGTAGAAAAACTCTATTTACAATATGTAGATTTTGCACGCCAAACAATGCTTGATAAAAACCATGATTATGGGGAAGCATGGAGAGACATGAGTCAAGAAAGTTTTGCAGATCTAATTTTAATGAAGTTAATGCGCATCAAACAAATTTTAGGCAACGATGGCAAAACACTCATTAGCGAAGGTATTGACGCCAACTATGTAGATATTTTAAATTACTCTGTTTTTGCGCTCATATTAATTTCCGAAGGCAAACATTAAACCCACCTGCATGAAAAAATTAAACACACCCATTCGAATTTTTGTAGGATTGTTGTTTATCTTTTCTGGACTTATCAAAGCCAATGATCCGCACGGATTAAGCTATAAAATGCAGGAGTTTTTTGAAGTTTGGGGATTCGATTTTCTAAACCCATTGAGTTTGTTTTTATCATTAGGCATGAACGTGCTAGAAGTATTTGCAGGTATTGCCATTATTGTTAACTGGCAAACCAAAAAAATAACTTGGCTATTATTTATACTGATTTTATTTTTTACCTACCTAACAGGTTATGCGCTCTTTTCAGGAAAAATTAAAACCTGTGGTTGTTTTGGTGATTGCCTGCCGCTCACACCAGCCATGTCATTTACCAAAGACATAGTACTAGGTGTGCTGATAGTTATTTTGTTAGCAACCAATTCCGGTAAAGCCAATAAAGCCATTTTTGGAAAGATGATACTCTATGTGGTAACCCTTGGTACCGCTGCTTTTCAGTGGTATGCACTCACGTATTTACCAGTCGTAGATTGCTTACCGTACAAAAAGGGCAATGATATTGTGGAGCAAATGAAAGTGCCTGCTGGAGCAGTTCCGGACAGTACGTCTATCGAATTTATTTATACCAAAAACGGAAAAGAAGTTAGGTTTGACCAGGCCAATTTTCCGTCCAATTTTGACAGCACTTATGTGTACGTTGATCGTAAAGACATTGTGGTTAAGAAAGGGAATGGTCTTGTCGCAAAAATCGTTGACTTTAATTTACAATCGTTACAAGGTACTGATACAACGGCTGCCATCTTTGCAAATCAAAAACCGTATGTACTTGTATTTGCAAAAGAAATGAAAGGAGCAGAAGGCTGGAAGAACAGTTTTGAAACGATCTACAAAAAATTACAGGCGCAAAATATTGAAGTTATTTTAGTGACCCCAGAAGCTGAAAGAGCCGCTAGTCTTTTTGGCAATATCAATATTTTAATTTCCGATGCTACTGTTATTAAAACAGCTGCACGCGTTACGCCAACTTACTTTTTAATGAATGGGTCTCGCATACAAGAAAAAGTTGCAGCACCCTGTATCGACAATCTATTTACAACCCTAAATAACAAGTAATGATTCGTTTCATTACTAAAAAATTAGGATATGGCTTACTCGTATTAATGGGGGTAGTGGTGGTAGTATTTTTTTTGTTTCAAGGCTTTGGTGATCCTGCTCGTTTGGTACTGGGTCAAAGTGGTGATAGCACCACCATTAGCAATATCAAAAAAGAGTTGGCGCTAGACAAACCAAAATCAGCGCAGTTTTTAATGTACTTAAATGATGTGTCACCTATTGCAATACATAGCGTATCCGACATAGAATCTAAAAAGTTAAGGGGCTATTTTTTAAATATTGGAGACAAACAATTAGCCTTTAAAATTCCCTACCTGCGCAGGTCGTATCAGAGTAAAAAACAAGTGAGTGAAATACTCCTAGAAGCTATACCGGGCACACTCTTACTAGCTTTTGCTGCCATGTTTGTAGCTACCTTATTTGGTATTTTATTAGGCATGGTAGCCGCCATTAAAAAAAATACTTGGATGGACAGTAGTGCCGTTTTTAGCAGTGTACTTGGGATATCGGCTCCGTCCTTTTTTATGGGTATCATTATTGCTTACTTTTTTGGATTTGTGCTCACAAAATATACCGGCCTTCAAATGACAGGTAGTTTATTTAACATCGATCCGTATGCTGGCAAGACACTCGAATTAAAAAACTTAATACTACCGGCGCTTACACTGGGTTTGAGACCCATGGCTATTATTACACAACTTACCAGAAGCGCAATGCTAGATGTGTTAGATCAAGATTATATAAGAACTGCGCGCGCAAAAGGCTTATCAAACACACGCATCTATTTTGTGCATGCATTGCCTAATGCCTTAAACCCCGTTATTACAGCAGTAACCGGATGGTTTGCCGAACTACTAGCCGGCGCCTTTTTTGTAGAGTATATTTTTGGTTGGAAGGGTATTGGAAAAGTAACGGTGGATGCGCTAGAAAAATTAGATTTTCCGGTGGTTATGGGGAGCGTACTTGTAACGGCTACTTTTTTTATGCTCGTTAATATACTAGCAGATATCTTGTACGTGGTGGTAGATCCTAGGGTAAAACTTACTGAATAATCACTTCCGAAATAATCTTTTCACCAAATTCCTCATTCACTCTTTCAATGATTTGATTTTTTTGGTACGTCAATTCATTTTTTAGTGGCCCCACACTAGTGGTGATAAAAAGTTTTTGATTGACAATTTGAATTTTGTCTGTGTATTGAGCAATGGTTTTACCCATTAATTTTTCCCAAATTTCTTCGATCTGAATAGCACGTACTCCATTTTTTAAATGGCTGCGTTGTAAAAACTTATGTATGGCCTCGCCAATAGAATATTCAGACATACTACAAAGGTAAGAGTTCAATCATTTGGAAGGGAGAATTAATTGCATGTAGCTGTTGTTCAAGCCTTTGCGGATGGGTATCGGAGATAAAAACCTGCCCATCAGAAGCGGTACATACCCATTGTAATAATTCATACATACGGCTTTCGTCTAGTTTTTCAAACACATCATCCAATAACAGAATAGGGGTGAAGCCATTTTTAGATTTAAGCACTTCCCATTCAGCAAGTTTTAAAGCAAAAAGTAAGCTCTTGCGCTGTCCTTGTGAGGCTTCATTTTTAAAAGCTGTTTGATCCATGGTAAAAACCAAATCGTCTCTGTGTATTCCTTTTGTGGTACGTTGTAAGATGCAATCTTTTTGGAAGTTTTGCGCGAGTAGTTCATGAAAGGGCAGGGCTTGTAACGGACTTTCATACACCAAATTAATATGATCATCGGTGGCAGCTATACGCTTGTATACTTTTGCAACAAGCGGAAAAAACGTCTTTAAAAATTGGGTGCGTTTTTCAAAAATATATTGCCCATTACTTACGAGTTGGTTATTGAGCACTTCTAGTAAAGTAGTATCGATAGGTGCCTGATCGGCAGCTTTGAGTAAACTATTACGCTGTTGCAATACTTTGTTGTAGGCAATTAAATGCTGTAAGTATGGAGCGTCAATTTGAGAAAGTAATGTGTCGAGATATTTTCTTCTTGCCTCGCTAGGACCAATCATAAGTTCAATATCATCGGGCGCAATCATAACAGTAGGATAGCGGCCAATGTGATCCGAAAACTTTTTGTATGGTTCATCGTTTACGGCAAGTTCCTTTTTATTGTTTTCCCGAACAATGCAAACCACTTTATGTGGCTTACCAGCAATATCGTAATTGCCTTCCACCCTTAATCCTTCGGTACCCCTTAACACATTTTGCGCATCAGGGCGTGAAAAGTAACTTTTGGTGAGACTCAAATAATAAATACTATCCAATAGGTTGGTTTTGCCCGTTCCATTTTTACCACAAATGCCAACTATGCGCTCCGTAAAAACAAAATCTCGGCGGGCGTAATTGCGAAACTGGGTGAGGGATAAATGGGTGAGCTGGAACATCTTGGCAAATTAAAGCACTAGTTTTCAAATTATAGGCACTTTGTTTGGGCTAAACCAATTAATTTTATAAAAAAAACGGTTGAAAACGATATTATCTGAAGCCCAGCTTGCATTAACAGTTAAAAGGCTGGCACATCAAATTTTAGAAAACAACCTTCAATTAGCAGATACGGTGTTAATTGGACTCCAACCTCGTGGCATTTATTTAAGTGACCGCATTGTGCATGAGCTCATGCAATTATTACCGCCTAGTCAAATCGAATACGGTAAATTGGATATCACTTTTTATAGAGATGACGTGCGTAAAAGCCTTCATTTAGCCAATGAAACGGATATTCCATTTAGTATTGAAAACAAAAAAGTGGTTTTAATAGACGACGTTTTATATACCGGCCGAACCATCAGGGCTGCCCTAGACGCTTTATTAGCCTTTGGAAGGCCTTCTAAAGTGTCATTGTGCGTGCTAATAGATAGGAGGTTTAGTAGAGAATTACCCATTCAGCCTGATTATGCCGGAAAAGCCATTGACACCATCATTACCCAAAAGGTAAAAGTGTGCTGGAAAGAGCGCGACCAGGTAGACGAAGTGGTGTTATTATAACAGATCCATTTTACCATTCCATTTTTTTACATTAGCTTTGTTTTTTAATGAAACTATCTACCAAACACTTACTTGGTATTAAAGATCTCAACCGAGATGATATTCAATTAATTCTTACTACTGCAGCTCAGTTCAAAGAAGTTTTACAAAGACCCGTTAAAAAAGTACCCTCTTTACGAGATGTTACCATCGTAAATTTATTTTACGAGAATTCTACCCGTACCAGAATGTCTTTTGAACTTGCGGAACGTAGACTTTCGGCAGACACCCTCAACTTTGCAGCCAGCAGTTCATCGGCGGCAAAAGGGGAAACGCTCCTAGATACCGTAAACAATATTTTAAGCATGAAAGTGGATTTGGTGGTGATGAGGCATAGTGCTTCTGGCGCCCCACACTTTTTAGCACAACATATTCCTGCTGCCATTGTAAACGCGGGCGATGGTATCAATGAACATCCTACCCAGGCTTTACTTGACGCCTTATCGATGCAAGAAAAGTTTGGTACCCTAGAAGGGCTTAAAGTAACCATTGTAGGCGATATCATGCATAGCCGTGTTGCGATGAGTAACATGTATTTACTACAAAAAATGGGTGCCGAAATCACCATAGCTGGCCCACCAACCCTGATTCCAAAATATATCCAAGAAGCGTTTAACGTGCGCGTCGAATATAACTTACAAAAAGCCCTTGCTTGGTGCGATGTAGCCAATGTGCTCCGTATCCAATTAGAGCGTCAAAACCAACCCTTATTTTCATCACTGCGTGAGTACAATTTAGCTTACGGCATTAGCCGCTCCATGCTAGAAAGTATCAACAAAGAAATTGTAATCATGCACCCGGGCCCTATTAATAGAGGGGTAGAACTTGATAGTGATGTAGCCGATGGGCCACATTCCATTATTTTAGACCAGGTAGAAAATGGGGTTGCCGTAAGAATGGCGGTCTTATATTTACTTGCCAATAGAGACCAATAAGCCTTAAATTTACATCATGCGTATTTGCCTATTCCCTGGAACATTTGACCCCGTAACCCTTGGTCATATCGATATCATTAACCGTGCACTTCCTTTATTTGACAAAATTTATGTAGGCATTGGTATCAATAGTTCCAAGTCGCCTATGTTTAGTCCGGAGCAAAGAATGGAGTGGTTTAATGAAATTTATGAAAACGAGCCAAAAGTAGAAAGTGTTGGTTATGAAGGTCTTACAGTGAATTACTGTAATTTAATTGGAGCTAAATTTATATTAAGAGGGATTAGATATGTGAGTGATTTTGAATACGAAAAAACAATCGCCGACGCTAACCGTACCCTCGATAAGCACATAGAAACCATCTTTTTAACGGGTGAACCCAAGTTCACATCTGTGGCTTCTACCATTGTTAGAGACATCCTTAGAAACGGGGGAGACGCTTCTCCTTTTTTACCCGACGCCGTTATCAAATCATTAAAGCGTTAATTTCCGTATTTCAGCAA
>CAJBRT010000167.1 GCA_903958045.1 uncultured Bacteroidota bacterium
GTTGTCATTGATAAAGCCTCCATAATGCGAAACGGCCGTAGCTAAATCACGTATGCCGCCCGTATGCATTAAGCGTGTATTTAATTCACCCTTATTATTAACGAGGTCTCTAAGTGTAGGAGCGCGGGTTATGGAAACGTCTTGTCCTGCACCTGCTGCAAGTGCAATCACACCATTATTTCTGGTATTTGGATCGATATCAAATTCGGGCGCATTATGACAACCATTGCATCCAAGTCCTCCGCCAATTCTATTACTATTGCCATCAAAAACAGGTGGCGTTAAAAATAAATCTTTGCCTACATTTTCTTGTGCCGTAAAATTTGGAAAGTTTTGTCTGTCATTATTTACCTGCGCTCTTCCAATATCATATTTAGCATCAAAAGATTGAATACTTCTTACAAACTGCGCTAAGCACTCTTGCAATCGAGGCTCTGTAACAGTAATATCTCCATATACAAATTTGAAAAGCTCGTTGTAATAATCAGTGCTCTGTAATTTAGTTAAAAGCGCTGCTATACTTGCTCTTCCGGCCTGTCCACTAAATCCCATCTCTTTGTGATCTGCAATGGGTTGTGTGGTTTGACTTTCTAAACTTGCTGCTCTTTCGTCCCAAAAAAACTTTGCCTCTACACCAAATCTTTCATTCACAAGACGCATAGAATGCCTGTCGGTTAACCCACCAGCAACACCCACACTAATGAGTGCCGTATCTGAAAATGCAAACGCTTGCTTATGACAACTTGCACAAGAAATGGTATTGTCGATGCTTAATTTTTTATCGTAAAATAAAACCCTACCAAGTGTCGCTTTGGCATTGGTGATAGGATTGTTACCTGTGTTGTCTTTTACTATATAACCAGGCTTTGCTTGCGCTGCATAATTGGCTAAATTGTTGGGATCTATTTGTGTACCAAAGGCATTTGCAATGGCCGTATAAACAGTTTGCGTAACAGCTGGGGTATCAGATTTTGAACATGCCACCAGTAAAATAACAATACCAATGATACCTGAAAAAATGAGGGGGATTTTTCGCATCGATTTATTTTTTTATGAGACCGCAGATAAGAACTAAGGTTTAATCCAGCATATTAATTGAACTGCCAATTATTTGTTAATACCCGAGATTCAAATTTCGCTTCTTCGTCATCCGAAAGTGATGCAAAGAAATCAATTCCAGTTAAGGCTTCCAAATAATCTATGGTTACCACAAATTGACTAAGAGGCACCGCACTCCCTGCATTGGGCAGCATAAAAGCAATGGCTTCCACACCTGATTTTGTTTGCTTAAAAATGATTTTATAATAAGCGCATGGAACGGTGATTGACCTTGCAACAAAACCGCAGCTTTTATTGAGTAAGGGCCCCGTTACCACATACACCCCATTTTTTTGTACCGCCCAATCCCTCACTTTGTCTTCAAGTTTAGACCAAATACCTCTGTTAAATGAGGGTGCCTGTGGCGACATGTTGGACATATAAAAAGTTTCGTTCATAGAAACGCTATTGAGCTTCATGTCGGCGGCAGGGCACAAATGACCCCTGTCATATCCAGATTTTGAATAGCTAGAAGGTCCAACAGCATCGCTTATTAATGGGTCTGCTTTAAACTTAGAGGCCCTTTTTTGACTGCCATTGATTAACATGGGTGAAAGCGAATAAGCCACCCATTCGGCCTGTTTATCTTTATTACTATAAGAAAGGGTATAGTAAGTGTGTTGAATGGTAAGGCCCTTATTGTTTGTGGGTAAAAGGGTATCTGATACTGCCCCTGCACGTAAAAAGCAGAAAACAAATACAAAAGACCATAAAAAAGTACGCAGACTCTTTAACCTATTTTTTCTCATCAGTGATTATTGTAAAGTAAATGCTACATACGCATCGCTGGTTTTACCACCCCATTTAGAACCACCGCAAGCAATAACAACATACTGTTTGCCATTGACTTCATAGATACTTGGCGTAGCAACACCAGGCGCAGGCAAATCTATTTCTCGAAGTATTTTACCAGTGCGCTTATGAATGATTCTAAATTTTCCATCGGCAGATGCGCCTATAAACAATAGCCCCCCTTTTGTTACAACTGGACCTCCGTAATTTTCTCGACCAGTTGCTGGAATCCCCTTCGCTTTTAGTGCTTCAAATTCTCCCAATGGAATTTTCCAAACATGTGCTCCTGTTTTTAAATCAATAGCTGTTAAGGATCCCCAGGGTGGTCGAATAGCAGGATATCCTTCGGGCGTTAAAAATTTATTGTACCCGGTAAATCCATAAGAAGTTTTTTGAGGAGGTAATAGTTTAGATACGTCACCGGTATATTTTATTTGCTGTGCATTTTTTACATTCAACACATATGATGCAAGGGCAGTTTTTTCCTGTATGGTTAATACATTATTGCCTGGCATCATTCTTTTGCCAGTTGTTACAAGTTGAGAAAAAGAACTAACTGTATACTTTTTATCTGAACCAATTATTGATGGATAATTTCCACCTCCTTGCATTTCAGTGCCATGACATTTCATACAATTTTGTGTATAAATTATTTTACCAGCCTCATAATTTGTCAAAAGTGTTTTATCATTTTTTTTATTTTCAACCATATTTAAAAGCCAAGCCATTTCGTTGGTATTGACATACAACAATTGTGTTTCTGGATCAAATGCAGGCCCGCCCCACTCTGCACCACCGTCATAACCAGGAAGCACAATCGTTCCATTTACAGAAGGCGGTGTAAATATTTTACTAGGTCCATAATTTAAAAATGTTTTTTTTATGGAAGCATAACTACTTGCATCTACGATATCATTTAAGTCTGCGCTATCAAATGATTGTCGAACAAGAGGCTTAGGAATTACTGGCATTGGTTGTGTAGGCCATAGCTTTTCATTTTCTAGCGTTGTAGCCGTATTTACAGGCACATCCTTAACTGGAAACAGAGGCTTACCCGTTTCACGGTCTAATAAAAAAACAAAACCCGTTTTAGTTGTTTGTGCTACGGCATCTATTTTTTTTCCTTTATGCGTAACCGTAACAAGGGCTGGCGGAGCTGGTAAATCCATATCCCACACATCATGGTGTACAGTTTGAAAATGCCATTTTAATTTACCTGTTGCCGCATCTATGGCGAGTAAGGAATTGCCATACAATCCCATTCCCGTTCTGTTTCCTCCATAAAAATCATTGGTAGGATTACCGGTAGGTGCAAATAAAATGCCTCTTTTTTCATCTAAGCTAAATCCAGCCCAACTATTGGTTGAACCCATATGCCGATAGGCCGCTGTATCATCCCAAGTTTCATAGCCTTTGTCTTGAGGGTAAGGAATGGTATGAAAAATCCATTGTTGCTTTCCTGTTTGAACATCAAATGCTCTAATATGGCCAGGCGTTTCTTCACCCACCAACCCACTTACAAAAAATAAATTTTTATAAATCATTACGGGAGAAGTTGGCGCCACAAATAATTTAGTAGGATCTCGATCTAAACCGTTCACCAAGCTAATTCCACCATCGGTTCCAAAACTTGGCACTAATTTCCCGGTTGTTGCATTTACACAAAATACAATGGGGCCAACAGTATAAATAATTCGTTTATCATTTTCTTTTTCCCAATAAGCTACACCCCTGTTCATATTTACACTACTTCTATGCCATGTTTTATTGGAGGCAGAATCGGCAGGATTAAATGTCCATATTTCTTTACCCGTTGCCGCGTTAACCGCAAATA
>CAJBRT010000168.1 GCA_903958045.1 uncultured Bacteroidota bacterium
AGTCTGAGCCACCGCCACCACCAGCACCATCCGCTTCTGAACCGCCACCACCGGCACCATCCGCTTCTGAACCGCCACCACCAGCACCATTCGCATCTGAACAGCTTACACCAGTCGCTGCTTGCGGATCAGTTGTCCATCGAGTGCTTCTATAACTGGAATCAGCCCGTTTTTATTTGGATATTCATTTTCCGGAACAGCAAGTGCAGCCGGTTCAATTTTTTCGCAATTAAAATTGTTGATCACATTTGTTGGAACACTTTTAATTTTTGTTATTCCATTTTCCGCTACCAATTCACCGCTAATATAGGTGCGGAGTACTTCAAAATGTATAAGGTCTTTGACCATAATAAAATTGGCAGGATCACCCGGGTTTAATATACCTACTGGAAGCTTGTAATGCTTTACAGGATTGATACACGCGGCGCTCAGTACATTAAATACATCAAGCCCTTTGGCAACGGCTCTTGCGCAAATGGTGTTGATATGACCCGCTGCTAAACTATCCGGATGTTTATCGTCACTACATAACATGATATGACTGGTATGCGAATCAATTAAAGGATAGAGCGCTTCAAAATTTTTAGCAGCGCTGCCTTCTCTAATTAAAATGTGCATGCCGTATGCTAATTTTTCTAGAGCTTCTTCGATGGTAAAACATTCGTGATCGGTACTAATACCTGCTGCAATATATTTTTTGGCAGCATCGCCTCTTAATCCGGGCGCATGACCATCAACAGGCTTATTATGTTTTTGTGCCGATTGTATTTTTGCCATAACCGAAGGGTCGTTGTATAGCACACCTGGAAAATTCATCATTTCAGACAAATAATAAATTTCGGGTCTCGCTAATAAATCGTCCACTTCTTTTTCATTGACTTCGGCGCCAGCAGTTTCAAAAATGGTTGCTGGAACACAGCTTGGTGCACCAAAGAAAAAATGAAACGGGGTTTGCTTTCCATTTTCTATCATAAACTCCACGCCGGCAACGCCACAAACATTGGCAATTTCGTGGGGGTCGCTAATGGTTCCAATGGTACCGTGCAGAACGGCAAGCCTGGCAAATTCGGAAGGCACGAGCATGCTACTTTCGATATGTACATGGCTATCAATAAAGCCAGGCATGATATAGGGTAAACCTGGGTTAACCGGTTCGCTATTAGCCTCGATGCGCTTAATATGGCCATCTTCTATCCATAGGGTGGCCCCATAGATATGCTTATTAAGGATGTCTACTAAATTGCCGGTAACGCTAAACGTATGGGTGCTGCTCATGAGGGCACTAAGGTACAATAGAAGCCCAAGTTTTAAGGGCCTCTCAATTCAATTTTTTGGTAAGGCAAATGAGTAGTAAATTACTTACCCAATTAAACGTATATGAAAAAACTACATTTTGTACTAGCGGCCATTTTGCTGCTGAGTGTAAGTGCAACAAATCAAGTAATTGCACAAAAGAAAGAAGCTAAAAAAACAGTTGCTACCGCGCCGGCTGCGCCGGCGCTCAGTCCCGACTCCGTTTTATTTTCGGAGGTAAAATATAGACTGGTAGGCCCTTTTAGAGGCGGCAGAAGTGCCGCAGTTACGGGCAGTTATGTAAACAACAATACTTTTTATTTTGGTGCTACCGGTGGTGGTTTATGGAAAACCGTAGACGGTGG
>CAJBRT010000169.1 GCA_903958045.1 uncultured Bacteroidota bacterium
AAACAATCCTGTGCCTGCTGTATTTTTTTCCTACTTAAAAAAGAATTTGCCTTCATCTAAGCAACATCAAATTTATTTTGATCATGGGACTGAAACGCTAGATTCTATGTATGCATCATTACAATTAGAAGTAGATGCGATCATGAAAGAGAAAAAATACCGGCCTAGTAATTGGATAAGTCGTTCATGGCCTGGACAGGATCACTCCGAAAAGTCTTGGAAAAGTAGATTAAATGTTCCAGTTACTTTTTTATTGAAGCGGTAAATATATTGGCAGGTCTAAGTATTACTGGAAAACAAAGGGTAGGTATAGAAGGTAGAAGACAACCCAGCAAAGTAGAAATACTGGAATTTACCCTCTATATAGTCAAGTAATAGCTTTACTT
Source organism: uncultured Bacteroidota bacterium (assembly GCA_903958045.1). GTDB lineage: Bacteria > Bacteroidota > Bacteroidia > Chitinophagales > Chitinophagaceae > Sediminibacterium. The sequence continues at coordinate 387 of CAJBRT010000169.1, forward strand.
TTTATTTGTTTATGTAAAGTTATATTTTTACTTTTGTAAGTAATTAGACGCGTTAAGCCATTACTATATGAAAAACAATAAACTTCAAATCCAGCAACTTAATGAGAAATTGAATAACCTAAATGGTTTGCAGCATCTTGATGTGCCAACTATTGGATGGATAAAAGCAATCCGATCAAGTATTGGTATGTCCATGGAACAATTAGGCAAAAAGCTATCCATTACCAAGCAAGCTGTAATGGATATTGAAAAACGAGAAAAAGGGGGTGCCATTACAGTAAAGTCGATGCAAGAAATAGCAAAAGCTTTGGATATGAAATTTGTATATGGTTTTGTACCTAATGAAGGTAACCTTGAGCTCATGATAGAAAAGCGATCAATAGAAATAGCTAGAAAAATTGTTCAACGAACTTCTACTACTATGAAGCTTGAAGATCAATCAAATTCAAAAGAACGTCTTGAAAAAGCAATCCAAGAAAGGGCTGCCGAAATTATAAACAAGACACCTAAAATTTTATGGGATTAAATTTAGCATATACTGATGGTCAAACCCCGCTTGATGAAGACGAGAAAGAGGATCTACTAATAAACTCAATTTCTACAAGAGCCGAACTAGATGAGTTTGAACAAAAAAATATAGAAGATGCGATTCAGTGGAGTTTAACAAGAAAATTTAAAGCAGCGCAAATCCTTTCAGAATCTTTTATTAAAGATCTACATAAAAAAATGTATGGAAGCGTTTGGAAATGGGCTGGCCAATACCGGAAAACAAATAAAAATATTGGCGTTGATAAATTAGAAATATCTACTACTTTAAGGTCATTAATTGATGATGCAAAATATTGGTTAGAAAATAGTGTATATGAGCCAGATGAATTTGCAATAAGATTTAAACATAGATTGGTTAGTATTCATTGCTTCCCAAATGGAAATGGAAGGCATAGTCGTATGATAGCTGATATTATCATAGAAAAAATATACAAGCAGCCTGTATTTTCTTGGGGAGACTCAAGTATTTCAGAAGAAACAGATATAAGAGATAAATACCTTAAAGCTTTAAGAAAAGCTGATAAGGGAAATTTTGATTTGCTATTGAAATTTGCAAGATAACCACTTACATTATTTAAAGGTATACAAACTTATGAGTGACATAAAAGCCGGAATCTATATCAAAAGCACCGAAGCGCTAAATGGTAGTTTCTTCGAGCATACAACCATTTTACTTGTTAAACACAATGATGAGGAAAGTTTAGGGTTTGTAACCAATATACCCTTTCAAAAGTCGTTGCATGAACTCATTGAATTCAATCATAGTAAACCCTTCCCCCTCATGGATGGCGGCCCTGTAAACAGAGAACACCTCTTTGTACTCCACAAGCGGCCCGATCTTATTGATGGAGGCGAACAAGTAACCAATGATCTTTATTT
>CAJBRT010000170.1 GCA_903958045.1 uncultured Bacteroidota bacterium
ATAGCAACCACAAATACTGCCAAACTTACAAAAGCAACGATTGAAATAATCACTATTAAACCTGAGACTTTATTTTTCATAAGATAAAGATTATTATTACACACCTGTCAAATATAGTACAGAGCACAAAAAGTTAGATCAATAAATGAACAAATAAAAATTATAATTGAATAAGTTTATTTTATGCTACTCAGTAACTCAACAAATGAACTACTTTTTTAATCACATCTTGTGAATAAATAAATTATTTACTACCAAGTTCTTACGACTATCAACAACTACCTAACTTAACTGTGGATAAGTGATGCAAAAAGCAATACATTGTAATAATTACTATATAGACAAAAAATAACTCTAATTACGCAAATACAAACTTGTTCTAATTGCTTATTTATTACAGTCTCTGTAACTTGATATTGGATACATAAGCAAGATTTGTATTATTGCTACTAAAAAAGCCACCCTGTACAAATGGGTGGCGAAAATATCATTAAATGGTTACGGGCCGATTCAAATGCCCTAATATGTTTAGAAACAAACTTGGCATGTATCGGCCCGGTATGGTGATCCTAACTGGGTGCTAAGATCTAGAAGGTGCAACTGCTTTTTAATTATGTTATGGAACAAATACTGCAGCTGTCGCTTCCCAACCATCGGTTCGGGACTTGACCAGGATACAACCTTCTTTAAAAGAAGACTATGTCCTGGTCAAATTCCATCGGGTATGGAGTCTAACTCCCCCTGAGCATAATGACTGCACTCAGACAAACCCTACGACAGTAAGGAAGTTCTGGTACAAAAAACAAGGGGGTTGCTTTTTGTATCCAGAAATCCCTTACCGTCTAAAATTTTGTGGCAAACCTTGTAGAGTTCAGGCTGCACCTATGGAGGTTTAATATGTGGCATGGATTTTTGTTTTTGTTTTTAATGAACTTAATATAGCTATAGTATAGCATTACGCTTATGCTTATGTCAATACTTTTTGTGCGTATAATTCAATTTTACTCTGTAAAAATGTGTTTATTTTTTACAACAAGCCTATTTTATTCTTTACTTCTGCTAGCTTTTTATTGGCTATTGCTGAGGCTTTTTGGCTACCCTCTTCAATAATACTCATAAGACTGCCCTCATTAGACCTGTATTTTTCAAAATCTTTCTGCAGCAAAGATAATTTCTCTGCAGTGAGTTCTCCTAGGTCATTCTTAAATTCACCATAGCCTATACCTTTATATTTACTTTCAATTTCTTCTAAACTCATACCTGAAAATCCTGCATATATTTCCATCAGGTTAGAAATGGCAGGTTTTTCAATTTTGTTATAGCGAACCTGGGTGTCTGAGTCTGTGACAGCTCTTTTGAATTTATTTAATACAGAATTGGCCGGCTCTCCAAGTGCAACATAGCTATCTGGGTGATCACTTTTGCTCATTTTTACAGAAGGGTTATCTAGACTCATGACCCTTCCTCCGTAATTAGGGATTGTGGCTTTAGGAAGAACAAAAGTTTCACCGTACAGTTTGTTAAATCTATTTGCTATGTCTCTTGTTAGCTCAACGTGCTGAACTTGATCTTCGCCAACTGGCACTTCATCAGATTCATAAAGCAAAATGTCGGCTGCCATAAGTACAGGATAGTTAAAAAGCCCTACTAGCTGCCCTTCTGGCCCTAATTTACGTGACTTATCTTTAAATTGGGTC
>CAJBRT010000171.1 GCA_903958045.1 uncultured Bacteroidota bacterium
AGCGAGTCAATGAATCATTTTAAGAACGAGCAGGTGGCCAATTTGCCGCCGCACTTAGCCAAATATATTGTAGATCAGCGTTACGAAAAGTATACTCCACTTGACCATGCTGTTTGGAGATATGTAATGCGTCAAAATTATAGCTACCTCAAAGACGCCGCTTATTACCCTTACATACCGGGCTTAAAAATGGCCGGATTAACCATCGAAAAAATCCCAAGCTTACAAGAAATCAATGATGCGCTAGCAAATATTGGTTGGGGCGCCGTAACAGTAGATGGATTTATTCCGCCTGCTGCATTTATGGAATTTCAAGCGTACCGGGTGCTTGTCATTGCTGCCGACATTAGACAACTAGAACATATTGAATATACCAGTGCTCCCGACATTATTCATGAATCGGCGGGACATGCACGCATCATTATCGACACCGATTACAATCAATACCTAAGTTACCTTGGATTTATTGGAACCAAAGCTATATTTTCTTCCAAAGATTTTGAACTATACGAAACCATCAGACAGCTTTCTATTTTAAAAGAAATGCCAGGGATTGATGAAGACGTCATCAAAAAAACAGAAGCAACCATTTTTGAACAGCAAAAAAATTTAGGAGAACCTTCCGAAATGGCGTTGCTTAGTAGGTTACAGTGGTGGACCGTCGAGTATGGTTTAATTGGACCACTCGATCAACCCAAAATTTATGGAGCAGGTTTGTTGTCATCAATAGGGGAGAGCGCATCTTGTATGCGCCCCGAGGTTAAAAAAATACCCTACACCATTGATGCACTTACCTATTCATATGATATTACCAAGCCGCAGCCGCAACTTTTTGTAACACCTACCTTTCAAAATTTAATTGATGTATTAAAAGAGTTTGAAAGCACCATGGCGTTTAGAGTGGGTGGTTTGCAAAGTATGCACAAAGCGGTTGAATGTAAAAATATTTGTACCGCAGCCTATAGTTCAGGTCTTCAAGTATCTGGTGTGTTTACGCAGGTTTTAGAAGGGCCTGAGTCATCGGTAGCGTATATCAAAACAACGGGTCCCACAGCATTGTCATTTAACCACAAGCAGTTACACGGTCATGGAAAAAATTACCATGCAGATGGTTTTGGATCCCCAGTTGGTCATTTAATAGGTGCTACTAAACCGCTCGAAGATTTTACAGAACAAGACCTGCGGCAGTTTGGTATTGCATTCAACAACGAAGTGGTTTTGTCTTTTGAATCTGGTATAAAAGTTCAAGGTATTTTAAGAGATATCACAAAAGAGGACACTAAAAACTTAATATTTTCATTTACCTCTTGTACGGTTACAAATAAAGAAGGACTTGTTCTATTTGATCCTGCCTGGGGTGTATTTGATATGGCAGTGGGCGCTTCTATTGTTTCTGTATTTAATGGCCCTGCCGACATTAGCACTTTTGAAGATCAGTTGTATGTTTCTCCGGAAGGGACACATCAGCCTAGTTACTCAGGTAACGATTACGCCTACCATGCACTCTCGGCGCAGATTAGAACTATAAGAGAGCAAATACAATTACACGGATTTACAACAGCGCAATTGGAAACGCTCGGTATTATTTTTAATAGCATTTGTGCGGATCATAAAAATGATTGGCTTTGCGCACTTGAAATTTTAGAAATAGTAGCGCATGAAGAGGAAGCATCTGAATTAGCCTCTACTGTTAGGACTTATGTAGAAGCGCAAAAAAATAAGATGCCGGAATTTACAAAACTAATTGGTGATGGCCTCGCAATTATTGATGCGCAATTAACGTTTCAATAAAAGCCCAAGCGGCCTGTGCATTTTTTCCAGCCAATTCTTTTTTAATGGCATTAATATGTGCGTCTGTAAAATTCAGACTGATACCAGTATTTTTTGCAATTGATTCAGGGAGTGTGGTGCAATTAGCAAGCTGTGCTTTTTCATTATTGCTAAGGGCTTCGCTTTCTCTAATAAATGTAGGTAGCATGTCAAAACCCATACCCAGCTGGGTGTTGGGCTTGGTTACCTCAAATAAATTTTGCTCGTTAATTCTTGCATACCAGTCGCCACCAAGTCTTGCAACCAAATCAAGTTTTGCTTGATCAATTTTATTGTTTGCATTAAGTACTGATTCTGCAATATGAATCCTTTTTATTTCTGCAAGCACTAAATTACCAGCACCTGCTTTTTCGCCAAGGGCAATAATTTGCGCAACCGTACATTCTAATTGAATCGGAGATTCGGCAACACGCGGTGGTGTTACTAAATCGGAAGGTATTTGTGTAAATCCTGCTTTGGTAAACTCATTTACGTCTTTGCTGTATTCGCAACTAGATAATGAAACCTGTCCAACCATGGCATAGTTCACAATATTGATCACGCACTCCGGAACTTCTTTTAAATTTTCTAGCGTATGTTTTGTAGTATTATCTCTTACCCTTCTGGAAGGTGAAAATATACAGATAGGCGGGTTCATGCTAAATAAATTAAAATAGCTGAACGGACTTAGGTTTACTTGACCCGCTTTGTCGATGGTAGACGCCAAACAGATAGGCCTTGGCGCGATGGCGCTTTGCAAATATCCTTGGAGTTCGAGTGGACTTATATCTGATGTGTTGATGGTAAGCATGCTTATTTCTTTAACGACAAAATAGACCAGTTGGTATCTTCTGCAATAATTTGATTTTCTAA
>CAJBRT010000172.1 GCA_903958045.1 uncultured Bacteroidota bacterium
ATATTCATAGTGGTAGTTTTCAGGATATTCGTGCCGTTAATAAAGGCATCGATTTAATATTAAAGCAGCAGCCCGACCTAATTGTTTTTACTGGGGATTTAGTAAATGATAGAGCTACTGAAATGGAACCGTATCAAAATTCTTTTGGACGTTTAACAGCGCCACTTGGTGTTTTCTCTACACTGGGTAATCATGATTATGGCGACTATGTGCAGTGGCCTTCTGCACAAGCAAAAATCGATAATTTAGAAGCGCTTAAAAAAGTACATGCGAGTATGGGCTGGCGATTACTAATGAACGAGCATGTGGTGCTTGAAAAGCAAGGCGAAAAAATTGCTTTACTAGGTATCGAAAACTGGGGCGCTAAAGCTAGGTTTCCGAAGTATGGAAAAATGGATCTAGCGCATGTAGGTACTGAAAATATCTCGTTTAAAATTTTATTAAGTCACGACCCTAGCCACTGGGACGCTCAAATTTTACCTGAATATCCGGGTATTGATCTCATGCTTTCTGGTCATACACACGGCATGCAATTTGGCCTCGAAAATCCTTATTTTAAATGGAGTCCTGTGCAGTGGATGTACAAGCAGTGGGCGGGTTTATACGAGCAAGGAGCACAAAAATTATATGTGAACAGAGGGTATGGATTTATTGGGTATCCTGGAAGGGTAGGGATACTTCCCGAAATTACGGTTATAGAATTAGTTTAAATATGTTATTGTTAAGCCATTTAACAATTAGTTGTTATTTTTTTCGTTTTAATTGTTAGAACTTAATGGTATAAAACTTTTGATTATGAAAAAGACATTTATTTTACTTGGTTTTGTTGTTTTCTTTTCTATGCAAGCTGCTGCACAAGGTGGTCTTAGGCTTGGTATTAAAGGTGGTCTTAACTTGAATAAAGTAAACGGACAATCATTAAACGATGCTTTTGATATGGGCTATATGGCTGGTGCTTTTGCTGAAATTGACATCAATAAATTTATTGGTATTCAGCCAGAACTATTGTACAGTCAAACCATGACCAAGCGTTCTAGCTTTTCTACTTTATACAATTCAAGATTTAGTCAAGCCTTTTTAATTGATAATGCCTATACAAGACTAAACTATATTAGTATTCCAATTTTACTGCGTTTGAATTTAGGTAAGCTTATCACTTTTAATGCGGGCCCTCAATATGGCATACTGATTGGTCAGGATAAAAACGTTTTGACCAACGCGCAAAATGCATTTAAGTCTGGCGATATATCGGCAGTAGTGGGTGCGCAATTGAATTTGAGTTCTTTCAGAATTTATGGAAGATATGTAGCGGGCTTGCAAAATATTAATGCCATTGATGACATGGAAACATGGAAAACGGCTTCTTTGCAACTTGGTATTGGACTTAAATTTTAACCAGGAGCTACATCAATTTACAATAGCAGTCCTTGCAGGAATAAATAAGCGAAGCTAAAATAGATAATCAGTCCTGTAACATCCACCATGGTGGCAACAAACGGTGCCGACGAAACAGCAGGGTCAAATCCTAAACGCTTTAAAAAAATTGGTAGCATAGAACCGGATAGGGTTCCCCAAAGTACTACGCCTATTAAAGAAAATCCTACCGTAAATCCAATCATCATCCAGTGTTCGCCATAAATATTGGGGAAGATAGAATGCCAAACGCCTACGCGTATAAAGCCAATGATACCAAGCACTGAGCCTAGTAACATACCGCTGGTAATTTCGCGGCGCAGCACGCGCCACCAATCTTGAATGGTAATTTCACCAACAGCCATGGCCTGAATAATAAGGGTAGAAGCCTGTGATCCACTATTACCACCACTAGAAATAATAAGTGGCACAAATAATGCAAGTACAATGGCTTTTGCAATTTCATCTTGGAAATAACCCATGGCAGTTGCCGTAAGCATTTCACCAATAAATAATACCACCAACCAGCCTACTCTTTTTTTGAAAAGTTTTAATAATGGGATATCTAAATAAGGTTCGTTTAAGGCTTCGGTACCACCCATTTTTTGCATGTCTTCACTGAACTCTTCGTTGGCCACCCAAAGCATATCATCGATGGTAACAATGCCTAACAAAATATTATTATCATCTACTACCGGAAGTGCCACACGGTTGTTCATTTTAAATACCTGATTGGCGTGCTCCTGATCGTCATGTACATTTAAAGAAACAACTCTGCCATCAATAATTTCATCCACTCTTTTACCCGGTGCCGCTAAAATTACGTCTCGGATTCTGATGTCGTCTACGAGTTCCCCTTTTTGATCGATGATATAAATAACATCGATGGTTTCTGAATTTTTTCCAAACTTTCGGATGGTATCAAAAACTTCAGTTACGGTATTGTGTGCGTAAATGTAAACGTAATCGGGGGTCATTAAACGGCCCACACTATCCTCGGGGTAGCCAAGCATGGCTAGGGTGATTTTTCTTTCTTCGGGGTCGAGTAATTTAATTAAATCACGAATGGCCGCCTTGGGTAGTTCCTCCAAAAAGTCGGTTCTATCATCGGCAGGAAGTTCATTTAATAGCTCGGCTGTTTTTGAAGATGGCAGTTCTTTAACAATGTCTTTTTGTTGGGCAATATCCAAAATCTTGAAAACGCTAGCCGCTCTATGAATGGCCATATTGGCAATAATTTGGGCCTCGTACTCCGGAAATTCATTGATAAGCTCCGCCACATCACTAATATTTTGATCGTCTAGAAATTCTTTAATTTCTAGTTTATCTTCATTAGCAATGAGCAGTTCAAACTGTTCGTTGATATTTAATTGGTCTAGCTCCAAAGACATGGGCGCAATTTAGTCATCATTTGTGAATCGTCCATATTAAATGATATGAAAAGAGGCTGTATCTTCATATCTGACATTGATTTATATGATATTACCCATTTTAACCATTGCCCCATCTAATCAGCGCGGGAGAGGTGTATTTGCGACCGAAAGTATTGACGTGGGCACCACCATAGAAATTTCGCCGGTGTTGGTGGTGAATCCAACAGAAAGGGCGGAACTCGAAAAGACTATTTTGTATGATTATATTTTTGAGTGGGGTGACGATTTATTGTCAGCGTGTGTAGCACTTGGATATCTTTCTATTTACAATCATTCTTATGCAGCCAACTGTGTGTATGAAATGGATTTTGATAACGCTACTATTTCTATAACTACGGTAAAGCCAGTAGCCGCTGGTGACGAATTATTTATTAATTATAATGCAGAGCCAGACAATACAAAACCCATTTGGTTTGAGGCTTCTTAAAAATACATCTATGAAAAAAAATATTTTTAGTGTTGTTGCTTTTTTAATGTTGAGTGCTAGCGTTTTTGCGCAGCGAGATAGTGTGCTATCTGTTACAACAGCTTATATCACGCCACTGAATACCGGTTTACAATTAGCGGATGAAGAAGAAGAAGCGCAATTTGTAAAAGGGAATCCTGATTATTACAAATGGAAACAAGCGGGTAAGCAAATACATTTTTTTGTAAAAGTTAGAAAGGCTGGGGAATTGCGCGTTCAGTTGCAGTTTGCGAATAAATGGGC
>CAJBRT010000173.1 GCA_903958045.1 uncultured Bacteroidota bacterium
CCTTAAAATTAACAGGCCCAAAAAAGTACATTATGACCAGAAACTTAAATGATAAAATACTCGGCGGCGTACTTTCAGGTATCGCAAATTCATTAGGAATGTCGACAGGACTTTTAAGAGTCATTTTTATTGTTCTATACTTAGGTATTGGTGGCATTACACTTGGCATATCTGCCGGAGCCTTAACAATTATTTATTTTTTATTGTGGATGTTTATTCCAGGAAGCCATTAACACATCTTTATGTTAATGTATTGTGGTTTTAGGTTTTGATAACAAATAAAAATGTTTTGTCATTTTAATTTCGGTTCAAACAAAAACAAATAAACCACTATGTTAAAAACCCTTCTTGCTACAACTGCAATTATTTTTGCATTTGCAACTTCCGCTAGTGCTCAAAACAAATACTTTTTAACGTATTACAATAAGGCCGAAAAGCTTTATGATGCCGAGGATTATATCAATGCTAAACTCTATTACGATTCTGCCTTAAAAAAGAACGCTAACCATGCACTAGCCTACTATAAAAGAGGTTTATGTATTTATGCCGAAGAAAACTTGCAAGGTGCCTTCAAAGATTTCAATACTTCCATTTATTTAGACCGTACAAATGCCGAAGCCTACAATTTTAGAGGAGACACTAAAATAAGATTAAAAGATACCATTGGCGGTTTAAAAGATTTAGACACTAGTATACTCATTGAGCCTAACAACTATTACTTTAGAATAGACAGGGGCGTAGCATACATAGACCTAGACTCCAGCCGCAGGGCTTTAAAAGACTTTAGTTATGCTTACAACTTAGATTCTACAAAGTATAAGGCTGTATTTTATATGGGTGTGGCCAACTATTACATAGACAGTCTTGACATTGCCTATAAGTACTTTAATAAATGTAATGCGATTGATTCACTAGCTTCAAGACCCTATTACTTTATTGCTAAAATCCTTTATACGATTGATAGTTACGATGAAGCACTCTCGGAAATCAACACAGCTATTAGACTAAATGATGACAAGGCTTACTACTTAGTTTTAAGGGCCAAAATTTACATGTTCAATGAAAGTGAATATGATGATGACATGGCTATCGAAGATCTCAACAAAGCCATTAAAATGGGTTCCGAAGAAGCCAAAGAATTACTTGCCGAATATTTTAGTGAAGGGGAGGGTTAAACTTCTGTGCTTATGAAAAGAATTATTTGGACAATATTGCTAGCAATTCCCTGTAGTATTTATGCTCAAAAAACAACACTAGTTGTAGGCGGCACTTTAGCAGACTGTCCTGAATTTGTTCGTGAAAACACACATATGATTCAGGGTATTAGGGTATTTGAAATACCTAGTAATAGGCTTATTTATGAGGCAGCATCTACAAGTTCAAGCTTTATACCAAGACATTTAGAAATTGAAAACGCAAAAGTTGGTGGTTATAGAATATCATATTCTCTAAACCCTGATTATAGCCCCTATCAAGATAAATATATAACACTCAAGGCTATCCCTACAAACTATATAAATTTTTGCAGGTACGATAAATCCGTTGAGCCTATAAATATATTTAATGGCGCTAGTATTGGGGATACGATAATTATTGAAAATAACACAGCAGGCTGTTTTGACCACCATTACAGTAAAACATTTTTAATACAAATGGCTTCTGGATGGACTATACAGCATCACCAATACAGAGTTGATTGTGGGCTAGAAAGTAAAACCGGCAAGCTAGAGGTGTCACAAAAGCCAACTCGTATTTCGAAAGCTAAGTTTATTAAAAAAGAAGACATTGCTAAAATAAACCTCGCTATCAATAAAATAAGAATGCTCACCAGTGGAGGCTGTACCACAAAATCTATATATACGATTAAATATCAAAAAAAGACTTTAAGCCTCTATGACGGCTCTTGTGAGAATCATTTAAACGATATACTTTATTCATATACTGCATGCTATTATTAGTATAAACGCCTGTGCTTATGGGGGACCTTCAAAATCAGGCGTATTTTTATACGCTTGGTTTTGCAAGGTTATTGTAGAAAGTATAATTTAAAAATAAGTATTCACAGCAAATTCAAATTGACCGACAAATATATTTTTGAATGGGTTGATATTTGTTTGTTCATAAAACACAAGCATCGCCTTTTTATACTCAATAGAATCGATTGTTCTAAATGAAATTGGACAAAACTGATGATTCATTAGAATTGCATTACTAATAATTCTAGCAGTTCGTTTGTTGCCATCTGAAAAAGGCTGGATATACGATATTAATACAAGTGACAACAAAGCCTTTTCAAACACATTTTTCTTTGAATTAATTAATGAACACATCGATTCAAGCGCTTCCTTAATTTGAAACGCATTATCCAATGGCTTATAATTTGTACCAGAAATCCCTACTCTTCTACTTCGGATATTTCGGGAAATATCTAAATCATTAACTAAAATGCTATGAATATCCTCGATGCTAGAAACCCTTAAGGGGTTTATATATTTGGGATTCGCAATAATAAAATCCAAAGCATCTTTGTGGTTTAATAACATAGTGGCCTCATCCTTGGTTTTGCCAGCAGCCGTTTCCTTATCCTTTAGTAATCTTTCTGTTTCAAGTAACGAATACGTGTTACCCTCTATCTGAGAAGATTTCCAACTTAAATCAATAGCAAGACGCTCCAACTCTTTTTTGTATTCGCTCTTTGTTAACTTAGATAAATTTGAAGTGAACGTTTCTTGTAAATGTTTTAAATGATCTAATTCGGTATTTGTAAAAATGGAAATGTTTTGAAGCGTATCACTAATTAACCCGCTATTAAATTTATCTTGAATAACCCGCTCATCAATTTCTTTTTCAAAATACTCATTCATGTCGATGGGTCTAATGATTTCAAACCCATTACTTATTTCGTATTTTCTACTTTTTAGTTGCCCAATGGCATTAATTAAATCAGCTGCCGCTAAAGCCTGAAGCTTCCTTCTTAGAGTTGCAACACTCATGTCCAAATTCAACCCTTCAAGTATTTCCAGAGAAGTACATTTGGGATGACTCGTAATAAAGTCAATGATTTGGGGAGTTTTATCTTCAGCTTTCTTTGGCATGGTTATTTATCAATCATAAAAATATGATTTATCGATCATAAAAAGGGTTAATTGACCGATAAAGTGGTTTTATTTGATTGATAAAAAGGTAAAGTACTGATATTGAATTGATTAGGTTTTCATCAATTTACCTATAAACGACTCAATAACTGCGTTATAATTTTGTTTGGTTAATTCCTGAAACAGCAGCGCATAATAGCCATCGCCACTATGTGTGGTAAAAACGCGCATATGTTTTGTTCGCAAACTATTTGCTTCATCAATAATGAGGCGGTCTGGTTTATCAGGCCCAATAATACCAAATGCAGCAAAATGCTTAGCAGCAGCATACATTTGCGCAATAGGAACAATAAATGAAACGAGGTATACATTTTGTATGTTGAGCTCCTTTGTAAACTCTATATAATGCCCTTTTTGCTCCATAAAAAGGCCAGCTAATTTATTATCTATTAAATCCTGCTTAAAATGCAAATACGCATCATCTAATTTTTTAACAGGTAAAATAAAGATCATGAGTTTACCCGCCGGGTAATAGTTAAGCTCCGTTTTGCCAGGGTGCATTACTAAAATATTACCTAGCCCGGTAACCGCATTAGAAGCCTCACGGTATAAGGGGTCTTTTCCTAAATCCCAGCTTATAGCGCCTTTTCCAGATCCCGGTTTACAGTAATCCTGCCCCTTGTACCATTTGAGTTAAAGGTTTCTATCTTACAACTTTTTAATGACCATGTTACTTTGTGAACAACACAGTTGGAAATTTCAGAAATGTAGTTGGCTTCAATTGTACCGTCATTTTCGATAATACTTAAAGGGTCAATAAGGCCATAGCCCATTGAATACGGAAGTTTACGACCGTCTTGTGAAGTGTAGGCGATTTGCATACTGGTATGATTTTAAGGTTATTAAATCACACCAAGAAGTTGACAGGGATTACATTTTATTGTGACTGTAAGTCCTCATCGTATTACCACCGCGGAGTGTTGCTCTCGGTTGGTACCCAATTAAGGGTTCTTGATGATAGGGCGAAGTTAGAGAGATTTGTTTAATGGAGAGAGGTGCAGGAGTTAAAGGGTTCTTAAAATGAGATAATGAAGGTCTACTTAAATTATAAAACCTGCTGGATAATTATCTTTTATTGACAATTTTAATAACTCCGAATCAGTATCAGCCCAAAAAAAACTAATGCTCTTTTTATTGTATTCACCAACAAGTCCATATTTTCCACCTTTCACGTCACAGAATATAATTATTGTTCCATCTGCTTGTTTAGCCCAAATTCCAAATTTTGTTAGTTTTTCATTCAGATCACTATTAATCATCAAGTCTCCGTTTTTTGACTTTTCACTCATACCATACCAAAATTGACTGCTCGAAAATAGATACCATGATACAGACTCGAGAAGGCCATAATAATAGAACTTACCATTGCGGTTCGTCTTTCTATTAAGAACAAGAAGTGGTTTGCCAGTTTTATAAAACATATAAAAAACGTATTTACGTCCCCCTAAAAAATCTTCTACTTAAATTAATTGAATATTAAAAGAATCAAAAAGCAAATAGCACATATAACACCAAATAATACTAAAATCTTGAATAATTCATCATCTGAATTTTCAGGCAAGAATGGCTCACCGTCATTAATACTTTTTTCAAGTGACTCAAGATATTTTACTAAATTATTTTTCACAACATTTTCATTGAAAAAAATAAATCCATTAGTTGAATCTCCACTAATACTTAAAATAAACGCACCTTCATTTAAAAAAATATTTTCTAACTGAATACTTATATCTTCAACTTTAATCACCAACTTACCGGTTGGAAGTAATTTCCATGTTCCTTCATGCGCAATGCCATTTACAGATTTAATCAAACTATTGTCCCTGCAAAATGTATATTCAATTCTTACATTTAATTCTTCATTAAATTGAATCCAACTTTTTCCGACAAAAAGTTCCTTTTTATTAAGATTCTTACTAAAGGCTTGAATTCGAGGCAATATATTTTTGATGTACTGATCCATGCATCTAAGATAGAAATTATTATGATTTTAAGGTTATTAAATCACACCAAGAAGTAGATAGGATTACATTTTATTGTGACTGTAAGTCCTCATCGTATTACCACCGCGGAGTGTTGCTCTCGGTTGGTACCCAGTTAAGGGTTCTTGATGATAGGGCGAAGGTAGAGAGATTTATTTA
>CAJBRT010000174.1 GCA_903958045.1 uncultured Bacteroidota bacterium
CTCTACCGCCTTCTGGCGCACCATAGAGTGCAAAATGTTTTACACAAGAAAGTAGTGATTTACCAGTAGCTAAATTAGCATTACCTGCTCCACCCTGATATCCAACTACCATGGCTTTTGCAATGGCACTTCCTAAAAAAGAATCTTCGCCGGAACCCTCTGCAACCCTTCCCCAGCGTGGATCACGTGCAATATCAACCATGGGCGAAAAAGTCCAGTTTAACCCATCGGCAGTTGCTTCAAGCGCAGCCATCTGAGCCGACTTTTCGATCATGCCTAAATCCCAACTAGCAGATAAAGCAAGTGGAATAGGAAACGCTGTTTTGTATCCGTGAATAATATCGGAACCAAATAACATAGGGATGTGTAGCCTCGATTCACGCACTGCCAATTCCTGTACCTTTTTAATTTTTTCTAAACCGGCAATACCAAACATACCGCCCACTAACCCTTTTTTGATTTTTCCTTCCACATCGGTACTTACAACAGTACCAGTAACAGAAGCGTCACCTGGAATAATTAAATTGAGCTGACCCAATTTTTCTTGCAGGGTCATTTTTGCCATTAAAGACCCAATAAACTGAGCTTTTGTTTGCTTTTGCGCAAAACTAGGTGTAGCGGCTACTAAAAAAATAAAAACCAAAAACTTGGGTATCAAAATCAAACGCATAAAGTCATTATTATTTAACAATATTAAGAAGCTTTAACGATAATTAAGTTAAATACCCGCTTAACTTTACACAAAGCAAACGAATGAAATTTTTTTTAATATCCTTACTGTGTTTAACGCTTGTCAGGCCCAATGTACAGGGGCAAACAGCTGCCTCTTATACCGCTTCGATTAAGCATTTTGACACTTTGCGCATAAAAGCTTTAACAGATAAAAATGGATGGCTTAATCTAGCAGGCCTCTACTGGTTAAAGCCGGGCGATAATACCTTTGGCAGCGCTACTACAAATACACTTGTGTTTAAGCATAAAAATATGCCAGCTATTTTAGGGAAATTTAAAGTGTTGGAAAATAGAGTAAGCTTTGAATTTGAAAAAGGGGCAAGTAAATTTCCAAACGATTATTCCGAAGAGACCGTACTTTTTGATGCCGCCAGTAAAACGGATACGAGTATCGAATTTAATCAGTTTATGTGGAGCATCATTATTCGTGAAGATAAAATTGGGGTACGGTTTAGAGATTTGAAAAATCCATCACTAGCAGCATTTAAAGGCAACAAAAGATTTGCTATTCATGAGAAATGGAATTTGCCAGCAAAATTTTTGCCACCTAATCCGAGTGGGCTTTTTGTTACCAACGTGTTAGGGCAAACCACTGCACAAGATTATGCTGGCAAAATAAGTTTTGAGTACCAAGGAAAAAATTATGTACTTGACGCTATTAGTGAAGGCCCTGGTGATTTGTTTGTGATTTTTGGCGATGCTACCAACGGAATAAATACCTACCATACGGGTAGATATATGTATATACCTAGGCCAGATAAAAATGGCAATACGTTTATTGATTTTAATAAAGCATTTAATCCACCATGCGCTTATACCCCTTATGCAACATGCCCTATACCACCCCAGCAAAACATACTACCTTTTAAAGTAACAGCGGGTGAGTTATCAGATCAACATAAATAACTACTGTTATATGCATAAAAAAAGGGCGAACCGTGGTTCGCCCTTTTTTTATATCGAAGTGTATACGATTACTTTTTGGTAAATGAATACGTGTAATAACCGCCATTTGAAAGGTTAAGTACTACATCATAAGTACCAGCTTTCATAGCAAGGTTATCGCCATTAAATTCTAGTACACCATCTGCACCACTATCGCCTAGGTTAACAGCCCAATCGCTGTTACATCTAAATTTAAGGTCAGAATCAGCAGCAAGGGTAAAAGTTGTTTTCCAAACTTTCGCACCACTATCATAAGTAAGTGCTACGTCTGGAATTCCACTTCCACCCCAACCTGTAAAACCACCTACAATACCAACACCTGTTACTAGGTAGTTAGACCAAGTACTGTTTTTAGTATTGGCTCTTACTAAATAGTATCCACCTGCTGCAACGCTTAAGTTACCACCGCTAGTGCTAATGGTGGTAGCTGTTCCACCATAGTTGTTACCATTCCAATCTGGTTGACTCGTAAATTTAAATTCAGAACCTGATGTACCAAAGTCAACAAAGCCATGAAAATCTTCGTCGTTTTTGATAGAACCAAGAGAAGGTGCTTTATCTGGAGACCATCCTTGGTAACCACCCGCTACAAACATCATTCCAAAAGGAACAGCTGTAACAGTGAATTTACCACGTTGGAAATCAAAACGAATTTTGTACATACCAGTCTTTGAAGGACCAGGGAAGTTATCGTTGAAATTGAATCCAAAATCACCACCTAAATTTAAGTCGGTAACTGAATTGTTCGCAACTGAGTATTTATTACTCCAATCACCATTTGCTGGAAGTGCTAAATACTGCTGACCACCTTTTAGATAAAAAGTGCCTTCATACGTTACAGAATCAACTCTTGTAAACTCTTGCGTTGGAACTGGAACAGGATTGTTCCAACCGCCAATGGTTGCAGATCCTACTAAAAATAATTTTTTAGTTGTAGGTGGTTGCACTTTTGGAGGAATCACGTATGGAGTTGCCGTTAACGTTAATACATTAGACGTTAATTGCTCGTTGTTATTTCCATAAGAAGAAATAATACGCGCCTCAATTTTGTACGCAACATTATAGCTAAAACCAAACCCAAGTAATACTGCGTTTAGTTCTTTACCAGTAAATGCATAACTCATTCTTCCGTTTAATACTATCGAAGCAGCTTTAGAAAAACCTCTTCCTGCAGAATCGATTTGTAATACGTATTTAACAGTATTATCATTGGTAGCATATTGTGGGTTGGTCCAAGAGAACAACACCGCAGTACTTAATGAATCTGCCGTTTTGGTTGCGATGGTTGTTGCAGAAGCTTGTAATACAACACTCTTTCCTGGCTCGTACACAGTAAGAGGCGCAACTTTTTCACAAGACCAAAGTGCAACTGCAAATGTGGCCGTGAAAAGCAATGTTTTTAAAATTTGTTTCATTGTTTACTATTTTAGTTGTTGTTCTTATTGTTTGGTTACAGTATAGGTTCCTGCTTGGAAATCAACTGAAATTTTATAATTACCCGGAGTAGATGGGCCATCAAATCCTGGATCCGCATCTTTCTTTTCAAGCGTACCTGAAAAAGCATCACCGGCTAATTTCTTATACTGTGTACCCCAAACGCCATTTTCTTGTATCATCTTGTAGTTTCCACCACCAACAAAAGCAACAACGCCTTCGTATAAAGTTTCAGTTACTTTAGCTAAACGCTGAGAAGTAACAAATGGAGCACCCAGTGGGTTAGACCAACCTGATGCAAATGCATTACCCGTTACCCATAATGTTCCTGCCGTTGGTACAGCAACTTTTGGCGGTGGTGCATATGGCAACACTTTAAATGCTAACACATTTGAAATTAACTCGGTTGGCGCAGCACCTAATGTAGCGATAATACGTACTTCAAGTCTTGCAACTCTTCCTGGCTTTACATTCAAATCAGAAATAGCAATGTTAAAAGCCTTTTGTGTATACGATACAGATAAGTCTTTGCTAATAGAAATAGACTTTTTTCTGGCGCCTTTAAAGTTTGCACCAGCCGTATCAATTTCTAAAGTGTAACTAACGTTTTGAGAACTTCCTCCAGAAGCAAATTTATAATTAGGGTTTGTCCAATTAAAGGTTACTCCTAAATTTTCTTCTGTTAAGAAGTTCAGTGCAATGCTATCTCTTGAAGTAGCAGAAAGCACAGGAGCCGTACCGCTAATGTAGGTATCTTTTGCC
>CAJBRT010000175.1 GCA_903958045.1 uncultured Bacteroidota bacterium
ATGATAAAGCGTGGAATGGACAGTACAACGGAAGCCCACTACCAATAGGTACTTACTACTATATTATCAATCCTAAAAATGGACGAAAAATAATAACAGGTTCTGTGACGATTATAAAATAAATAGTGCCTAATTAAACTCTTAACAGACCTGCTTTATAAAGTGTTGTAACCGGTTTATTATCCCAGAAAAGTTCAAAATCTTCGAGACCTGCTGCTTCATAACTTTCTTTAACGGCTGCATAAGTCATACCTGAATGTACGCCAATAGTTAAGGCTGTAAGTGTTTCAAGTAGCCACTTCCCTTGCGCTGGATCTATCGCAATATTTAATGGCGCTTTATTGGTTTGAAATAGAAAATTCATTTCTTCCCACTGATTGCCTTTTTTAGAACGCTGTACAATACTGGTTTCCGGCGTTCCGCCTAACCAAATGACTCGATAATTGGTAGCACTATTATAATCGGGCGTTGCAAGTGAAGTAGCAATATAATCAGGTGCAATAGAGGTTTTAGGCGTTTTAAAATCAAACCATTTATGTAATGGAAAATCAAAACAGGCACCATGCATATAATTGAGGAGCGCCTTTTTTAATCCGTATCCATATATTTCATGATCAGCACCTGTAGGATCTATATGTACAATATCATTGTTTGCAAAAGTCCCAATTTCATTGGTTTGTTTGATCACTTTGTATTTATCAGGATCAAGACCAACCGGGCTATGTGCTGTCATGGTAAACAAATGCCAAAACGCTGATTGCAACACTCCTGTTTCAAACATTTGCCGCACCATTTCTAGTGAATCAATTGTTTCTTGATCAGTTTGTGTAGGAAATCCATACATCAAATACGCATGCACCATAATGCCAGCTTCGGAAAAATGCTGGCTTACTTTTGCCACCTGCGATACCGTAATACCTTTATCAATTAATGCTAAAAGCCTATCTGATGCTACTTCTAGCCCACCACTCACGGCAATACATCCCGCCGATTTTAATAACTGACATAAATCGCGGGTAAAACTTTTTTCGAACCTTACGTTGGCCCACCAACTCACCACTAATTTTCTGCGTATAATTTCTATCGAAAGCGCTTTCATTAAAGATGGTGGTGCTGCTTCATCTACAAAATGAAATCCTGTTTGACCTGTTTGTGCAATCAGTGTTTCCATCCTATCCACCAGTAATGATGCTGTAACAGGCTCGTAAGTTTTTATATAATCGAGTGAGATGTCACAAAAAGTACATTTGCCCCAATAACAACCATGCGCCATGGTTAATTTATTCCAGCGTCCATCGCTCCATAAACTATGCATGGGATTGACTACTTCAATGGCTGAAATATATTTGTCTAGTAAGAGCCCCGAATAATCGGGCGTACCCACATTTGCTTGTTTATAATCGGGCCAAATAGAATTATTGATGTATTGTACTTTACCCTCTACAAGGGTAAAACAACGTTTTAATTCCTGCGCAGCTATCTTACCATCTAAATGATTGATTAATACTTCAAGCGGTGCTTCCCCATCATCAAGCGTAATAAAATCATAAAATTCAAACACACGCGGGTCTGACAATGAGCGCAGCTCGGTATTCGCAAACCCGCCCCCCATGGCCACTTTGATAGATGGGTATTTATTTTTTATATACTGTCCACACCTAAGTGAAGTATATAAATTTCCTGGAAAAGGAACCGACAAACAAACAAGTGAAGGGGAAACTTTAATAATATACTGCTCTACTATGTGTAGCAAAATAGTGTCGATATAAGTTGCTGGTGCATTTAGTGCTGCATACAATTCATCAAAACTATTAGCTGACCTTCCTAAACTTTCGGCGTATCTACTAAAACCAAAATAAGGATCAATGGTGTCTTTAATTAAATTGCCCAAGTCTTCTAGATACATGGTAGCAATATGCTTGGCCTTGTCCTGTTTACCCATGCTACCAAATGCAAAATGCAAATCATCCATTTGATCAAAAGCACTGGCCTCTGGTAAAAATTGTCGAGTAGCAATTAAATGTGCAAGTGTAGGTTGCTTTCCTTGTAAAAAAAGAATAACGCTATCAATGGTATTAATGTAGCGCTCTTTAAGTGAAACAATCCGCGCACAATTTGTGTTAAACGAACCAGCATGCGAAGCCTCAATAGCTGTAAATAATTTAATAAGCCCCTCTTTACAAAAAATAGCTAGCGTTACTTCTATACCGAGGTCTGCCTGTTCGCTTTTAATATTTTTAGTATTAAAAAATCCTTTTAAATAAGCAGTAGCCGGATAAGGCGTATTAAGCTGCGTAAAAGGTGGCGTAACTAATAATACAGGTGCATCCAAGGGTTTCTAATTATGGAGTAAAATTAGGGTTATTTTTTCTTGGCCCCTCTTTTGATAGGCTTCTTATATTTTTTTTGCATCACGTCCCTTCTGCTCGTTTTTACATTTGACTTGCTGTTTTTTGCAGATTTTTCATGAAAGGCAGGACCCGCAGTGCTCACCACTTTTTTAACTTTCTGAGAGATTTCCTTCATGATTACTTTAGGAATTTCATCTTCTGTTAATACAGTAGAAATTTCAACTTCCGAAGGGATATCAATAACTGGAACCTGATATTGCATCAGCGATTCGATAGCCTCCAATAATGGTGCTTCTTTGGGTGTTGAAAAGGTAATCGCAATACCCTTTTTATCAAATCTTCCAGTTCGTCCAATGCGGTGAATATAGTTTTCCGGAACGTCGGGTGTGTCAAAATTGATAACGTGCGTAACTTCTGCGATATCAATACCTCTCGCTACAATGTCCGTTGCAATTAAGAACTGATAGACCCCTTCTTTAAAAAGTCTAACGGTATTAAAACGGTGATTTTGTTCTTTATTAGAATGTATGACTCCAACCCTTCCTTCAAACTTTGAAGCAACAGATTCAAACATTTGATCTGCTAATTTTTTAGTAGCTGCAAAAATTAAAACCTTTTGCATACTTGCATCTCCCGTAATTAAATGAGTGAGCAAATTTACTTTGGTATTAAAATTAGGAACCTGGTATAATTGCTGTTCAATATTTTCTAGTGGTGTTCCAGCAGGTGCTGCTTCAATAATTTCAGGTGCGTTAAAAAATGTATCCATGAGCGCGGTTACTTCCGGGGTAATGGTTGCAGAAAATAAAAGATTTTGTCTTTTTTGCGGAAGCAAATCCATGATATTTTTGAGCTGGGTACGAAAGCCTAGATTAAGCATTTCATCCATTTCATCAATCACCAGTTTTTTAATGTACTTGGTTTTGAACGCACCATTCATGGCTAAATCATAGAGCCTTCCGGGCGTTGCTACAATTACATCCGCTCCTTTTTCAACTTCAATTTGCTGCGTATTAATATTAACCCCGCCATACACCCCAATAGCCACCAAACTCATGTAGCTCGATAACTTATTGATGGTTTCAACAACCTGTGCAACAAGCTCCCTTGTAGGGACAACAATTAATATTTGAGGATCTTTATTTTTATCAAATTTCCACTGACGGAGACAAGGGAGTAGATAGGCAATGGTTTTACCCGTACCCGTTTGTGCAATACCGCAAACGTCTTTACCAGACATTGCCACAGAAAATACTTTTTGCTGGATGGTAGTTGGTGTAGTATAACCAAGGTCATCAAGGGCCGAAAATAGCGCTGTGTTTAAATTTAAATCGTTGAATGTCATGAGAGCACGAAGTTAGCGCTATATTTCAAATATATAAGCTATTAGCTGGTCTACGATTCAATGATGATATCATACTTGCCAAGTAGGCCCATAGCACCCCTCACCGAATGTTTCGACTTTTTAACTCGGTTTGCATCCATATCAATGGTGTAATTATAGGAAGTCGTAAAATCTACTTTTTCAACTATAGAATTATCAAATTTTGCATCTAGCAAATCACAATCATCAAATAGGGCCGTATTTAAATCGGCGTTTGAAAAATCAACCGATTTTACAGAAGACTTCACAAAACGTAAGCCTTTAATTTTAGTTCCGTAAAAAGATGCATTATCAATGATGCAGTTGTTAAAAGAAAAACCCAATCCATACTCTTTGCATGAATCAAACAAAATACCAATGAGTTTGCAACCCACAAAATGCGTATCATTAAAAACAACCTGATTTACTTTAACAACGCTCATGTCACAATCTGTGAATGTGCAATTGATAAAAATAGATCCGCTCAAATCGATTCCAACAAAACTGCATTTTATAAAACTACAGTTTTCATATTCGCCAATGGTAAATGGCTCAACCTGAAAATCAATTTGCTCAAACTGTTGGTCTTCGGTTAGTTTCATAATTTTTATTTAAAAAAGGATTGTCCTCACTTCGTTCCGGCATCCTGGGTGGGGGTTCGATAAATACAATAAAGCTTGAAAGATAGTAGTCAATTCTCAATATAAAATACTTAACCTATCCTCTTTGTATTTTGATTAACTTTATACATCTGATATGTCTGAATAACTGTAAGAAGAGTATTAAATTTAATTGAAGAATCAATACTACTTAACTGCTTATTTACAGATACATTCAACTCTTTAAATGACTCCTCTGTAACGTATGATAAATTTCCCAAAGATTCTATAATATTAATCTCCATTTGATGTATTGAATACATCAAATCCCTAATTCTTTCTTCAATATTACTAATTCCAACTCCAATATTAGTAAGCTTGGTTGAAACCTCATTTTGCCAATTTGAATTAAATACGCCCAATTGGTCAAAACACTCATAGATTTCATAGAAAGTAATCAAATCAGATTCTACCAATGAAGTTATCATATTAATTGAATGAAATACTAATAACTCGAATGCATGTATTTGGTTTTTAAGTAGACCTACTAATTCATTCAATTCCGAAATATTTTTAGTATCTTTTATTGTTACAAATATTTTTTGAGTATTCTCCTTTTTAGCATTTAAGTAAATTGAAATTTTTA
>CAJBRT010000176.1 GCA_903958045.1 uncultured Bacteroidota bacterium
GAAATGGTGCGCACCAGAATTCAGGAGGTAGAAGATGCGGACAGGCTCCGTAATTGGCAGCCACCGGTAACCGGCGAAATGATCATGGAAACCTTTGGGTTGTCGCCTTCCAAAGAAGTGGGTATCCTCAAAGACGCCATTCGAGAAGCTATTTTGGATGGTATTATTCCCAATGAATATGAGGCCGCTACAAAGTTTATGCTTGAAAAAGCTGCTACTTTAGGCCTTCGCCCCGTATAAATAATTGTATTTTAGCAAAATAAATAAAAGAGCATGGCTGTTTTAAAATTTAGGGTGTATTTAGAAGAGGATGACGCAGTGTACAGAGACATTTGTATCAAGCATACACAAACTTTTGCAGAACTACATTACGCTATTTTAAAAGCGTATGAATTTGATACCAAACATCAGGCTACTTTTTATAGAAGTAACGACAAGTGGTTGCAAGGTCGCGAAATAAGTTTTGAAGTGTACGATAAAAAATATGTGGCGCCCCCATTACTAATGGCCGACACTGCTATTGGAACAGAAATTATCAATACCAATCAAAAGTTTGTGTACGAATATGACTTTGCAAAAGGTTGGTTGTTTTTAATTGAACTGATTCATGTAAGTAAAGAAACAGACGCATCATTAACCTATCCGCTCGTTACCCGTACAGAAGGTATTGGTCCGCAGCAATATGGTACCAAAAGTTTATTAGGAAATAAGTTTGCTGACATCGAAGAAAAATATGACCTATCAGAAGCATCAGATGGTTTTGGTGAAGAGGGTGATGATGAAGAGAGTGGGAGTGATGATGCAGATGACGATGTTGTAGACACGCAAGACGAATATGGACAAGACGAATATTAATAAAGTCTTAGCGCTACTTTCAAACAGTAGTGATATTCATCCACAACAACCCACGGTAATTGTTATTGTAGGCCCGACAGCAGTAGGCAAAACAGCGCTTGCTATTGAAGTTGCCAATCATTTTAATACGGCTATTATTTCTGCCGATTCGAGGCAGTGTTACCAAGAACTTTCTATTGGTGTGGCAAAACCCACCACCACAGAACTCGCGGCTGCAAAGCATTATTTTATAGGCACGCATTCCATAAACGAAGAGGTCAATGCAGGTGTTTTTGAAAAATATGCACTAGACGCAGCTGCTCAAATTTTTAAATCAAATTCGGTAGCAGTAATGGTGGGTGGCACGGGCCTTTACATTAAATCTTTTTGTGAAGGCATAGACGCTATGCCAAATGTTGACCTAGCAATGCGAAATAGTATTATTGCGGATTACGAAAAAAATGGACTGGCCTGGTTGCAACAAGAAGTGCAAAAAAATGATCCGGTATACTGGAACCAAACCGCTGAGCAAAATAATCCGCAGCGCCTTATGCGCGCACTTGAAATGGTGCTTGCAACCGGTAAATCCATTACTCATTTTCAGTCAGCACAAAAAATAACTAGACCCTTTAATATTGTAAAAATTGGGCTTTCTATGCCCCGTGAAATACTCAACGCGCGCATTAATAGTAGGGTAGACGCCATGATGGAAGAAGGACTGTTGCAAGAAGTGAAAAGCCTCTTACCAAGTGCTCATGTAAATGCATTACAAACCGTAGGCTATCAAGAAATATTTGCACACCTGCGTGGTGACATTTCTTTACAAGACGCTGTAGTGCAAATTAAGCAGCATACCAGACAGTATGCCAAACGTCAAATGACTTGGTTTAAAAAAGATGCTGCAGTAAACTGGTTAGAACTTGATACCAAAAGTTAGCATCACCGTTCCTCTAGATCCTGTTTGCGAAGCAAATGTATTAGGCTTGTCGTTTAAGCGGTATGCAAATTGAACGTCTTTGTTCATGATATGCGCATAGCTTAAATCAATAAAAATACCATGGTCTCTGTAGCCAATACCACCTGTTGCAAGCATTCTGCTAGCATCCAAAGCTTCGTCTGCGTAGGGGCTGCCATAATAGGCGCCACCCAATCTAAACATCACGGTATGGAATTTTATTTCACCACCCAGCTTTAGATTAAAGTTGCCTTTGTAGGTTTCTTTGATGGCATCGTTAACTTGTTGGTAGTAATTTTTGAGGCCCATATCGTTAGGGTCTGATGCAGAAAAACGAGAACCCTTATAATTAACATATTCAATATCGGCACTTAAAAAAGCACGCTGTTTGCGGGTATCTTTTACTTCTCTAAAAACATAGCTTGCACTTGCAGTAGCTCTCCAAGGTGTTACTAATGTATAATTACTTTGTCCTGCTTTACCACTATTAAGCGCATCACTATTAGCTGATCTAATGCGTGCATACGATTCGGTATTGGCGATAAGAGAGGCTCTAACTTCATCTTTGAAATTAATTATTTGCGGTGTGTGCACAGCAAGACCCACACGCCAAAATTCGGTAGGCTTATAAATGGTTCCAAGTTTTAAACCCATACCAATACCTTTAGAACTAAAACTTTCTTGGAAAGTGAAACTTTCAAATTGGTTGTTAGGGTTGTTGGTGGCGTCTTTTTCGGTGTAGGTAAGTTCGCGGTTGTAATTGATGATTGGAATGGTTAAACTTCCACCTACATACATTTTGTCTTCCATATTACCGGCAAGGCCAAGGGCTAGTTCGTGGTAACCTCCATTTGTATTGGCGTCATAGCTTTGGTTAACACCTGAAGATATAGGCACCATGCTTTGGTAACCATCAAATCTACCCTGTGCGTTGTTAGACGTGTCAATTAAAAAAGTTCGGAACGCAAGTGATGAACCAAAAATATAATTACTAAGTGCAGCATTGGTATCTGCTAAATCGCGGGTAAGTTCTTCGAGATATTGCTCAGAAAAAGAACTCATATTGTTATAACCCTTAAAGGTTACTCTATTGTTGTAATTGGCAACCTGATTGATAGAAATTGCAATGGCATTGCTGGTCCATTTGCTTTTTCTAGTGTTGCTAGATCCAAAAACAAAACCACTTGTACCGTAGAGCATATTGTTTTTTGAGTTGCTACTATCTGAACCTCTATATTTAAATGTATTGTTGTTGAAGTTCATGCCTGGCGACATCACAAACTCAGATGTTTTAAACAATCCAAGTCCAGCAGGGTTAACGTGGTTAGCGGTAATATCGCCACCCAATGATCCCATCACTCCGCCGGTAGCTATGTTTCTGGCAGAACCATTTTGAGTAAACCATGCAGTGCGGAGTGCATAGTCAGGTTGTTGTGCAAATAAGTTGGTAGC
Source organism: uncultured Bacteroidota bacterium (assembly GCA_903958045.1). Classification (GTDB taxonomy): domain Bacteria; phylum Bacteroidota; class Bacteroidia; order Chitinophagales; family Chitinophagaceae; genus Sediminibacterium. The sequence continues at coordinate 3,242 of CAJBRT010000176.1, forward strand.
AAATAATATTGCGACAGCGAGTATCGTTACTTTCATAAATGTTTGATTGAATCCTTTACAACTAATTATCTCTTCCTCCTCTTCCAGTAGATGTGCTAGTGCCACTACTTTTTACACCACCACTATTACCACCTGCATTGCTAGAAGGTACTGCGGCTGGGCTACTACTATTTGAGTTAGAAAAACTTCTGGAAGCTCTGTCCCAACTATTGTTGTTTACGGCACCTGCAATGGTTGTTGCAGTAGAAAACACGCGTTTTACAAGGTTGCCAAAACTATTGCCACTATTTCCTGTTTCAAGCACACCCGTTTTTGGATTGCGGTAACCTAAATTAACGTTGCCGTATGTTTTATTTTTAAATGCAGTAACATTTGAACCAGCACCAACGGCGCCACTAAACTTAGGATATTTATAAGCAACGATGGTACTAATTGGGTTTGCAATACCACCACGCCAGCCGTATCCAAGCCCTAAGTTAGACCCAAATCCAAGTCCAGGATTAAAACCAAATCCAGGGTTGAATCCGTAATTGCAACCGCAATTATAGTTGTATTTGAAATTATTGAAATTATTGTTGAAACGGTTGCCCATAAAATCAAAACGGCTATCATACCAATAGCTATAATCATCGATGCAGCTAAAGCGGTAGCGGTTGCTTAATTTAAGGCGTAAAAAACGGTCTTCTTGAACCTCTGTATAGCGCTCATACTGCTCTTTGGCCTCTTCTTCACGCTCTAATTCTTTTTTATTAACGCCATTGGCTGGCGAATAGTAAACGTCGTCGGGGGTTTGCCCAGCTTCATAAACGGTGCCGCAACTAGTTGCAAAAACGATTAAAACTGCTGCTGATAGGAGGGTTGTTTTCATGGCAGATAGGTATTTAAGTATACTATTATGCGAAGTTACATACATTTGCGGTGCAGGCAACTACAATTACAGGATTGGTATCTGATATCTAAACTAACAATTGTAAGCCTATTAATTTGTTAAGAATATTGTAATTCAATTATGAGTAAGGAAATAACCCCAAGAGCCCAGGATTATTCGCAGTGGTACAACGATTTAGTGATCAAAGGAAGCCTCGCAGATCATAGTGCTGTAAGAGGTTGTATGGTAATTAAACCATATGGGTTTGCACTTTGGGAAAACATGCGTGATGTACTTGACAAGATGTTCAAAGACACGGGACACCAAAATGCATACTTCCCTTTATTTATTCCTAAAAGTTTATTTGAAGCCGAAGAAAAAAATGCAGAAGGTTTTGCAAAAGAATGTGCGATTGTTACGCATTACCGTTTAAAAACAGATCCTAACAATAAAGGAAAATTAATTGTAGATCCAGAAGCTAAACTTGAAGAAGAATTAGTGGTGCGTCCAACTTCTGAAGCAATTATTTGGAATACCTACAAAGGATGGATTCAGTCTTATCGTGATTTACCAATTCTTGTAAATCAGTGGGCCAATGTAGTGCGCTGGGAAATGAGAACAAGACTTTTTTTACGTACTGCCGAGTTTTTATGGCAAGAAGGTCATACCGCGCATGCTACTAAAGCAGAGGCTGTAGAAGAAACCACCAAGATGCTAGATGTGTACGCCGATTTTGTAGAAAATTGGATGGCGCTTCCAGTAATTAAAGGTGTTAAGTCTGCCAACGAGCGTTTTGCTGGTGCAGAAGATACGTATTGCATAGAAGCTATGATGCAGGATGGTAAAGCATTACAGGCAGGTACCTCACACTTTTTAGGACAAAATTTTGCGAAAGCATTTGATGTTAAATTTTCTGATAAAAATAATAACCTCGAATACGTGTGGGCAACCAGTTGGGGCGTGAGCACCCGTTTAATTGGTGCACTCGTAATGGCGCATAGTGATGATCAAGGGCTTGTGTTACCTCCCAAAATTGCACCACTACAAGTAGTGATTGTTCCCATTTTTAAAGGTGACGAACAAAAAGCAGCGATCGATGCAAAAGTTACGGTGATGATGGCCGAATTAAAAGCACTAGGTGTTTCTGTGAAATATGACGATAGTGATAATGCAAGACCCGGATGGAAATTTGCAGAATATGAAATGAAAGGCGTGCCGGTGAGAATTGCGATTGGTGCAAGAGATTTAGAACAAAATATTGTGGAAGTAGCTAGACGTGACACCAAAGAAAAAGCAAATGCTTCGATAGATGGTATTGGATTACACGTTAAAAATTTACTAGACGAAATCCAGCAAAATATTTTTAATAAAGCCAAGGCATTTAGAGATGATCATATTACTGAGGCTAATACCTGGGATGAGTTTGTTCAACTACTAGATACTAAAACAGGATTTATTAGTGCGCATTGGGACGGTACACCAGAAACCGAAGACAAAATTAAAGAACAAACCAAGGCTACTATTAGATGTATTCCATTAGATAATAAGCAGGAAGCGGGCACTTGTATTTTATCGGGCAACCCTTCTACACAGCGCGTTTTATTTGCGAGGGCTTATTAATCTATGAAGAAGCAAAAAGAGTACCATCCATCCATGCAGCCCTACCTAGATGGGCAGGTGATATTATTTGATAAGCCACTAAAATGGACATCTTTTGATATCATTAAAAAAGTGCGTTACCAAACGCGCATTGCAAAAGTGGGTCATGCCGGAACACTAGATCCTTTAGCTACAGGACTTCTTATTGTTTGCACGGGAAAATTTACCAAGCAAATCAATGATTATATGGGTATGGAAAAAGAGTACACCGGTACTATTACACTGGGTGCTACAACGTCTACTTTTGATTTAGAAAGTGAACCCACTAACATTACTTCTTTAGAAAATATTACAGAACAAAAAGTGTTGGATGCCACGGCTGCATTTACCGGAGCTATCATGCAAATGCCACCAATGCACTCGGCTATTAAAAAGGATGGACAGCGCTTATATTATGCAGCGCGAAGTGGTGAAGTCGTAGAAATAGATCCAAGACCTGTTACGATTTACGAATTTGAAATTACAAATATTGAATTACCGATTGTGCATTTTAGAGTGCGCTGTAGTACGGGAACCTATATAAGAAGTTTAGCCAACGACTTTGGTGCAGCCCTTGGTGTGGGCGGGTATTTGAGTAGTTTGCGAAGAACAAAAATTGGATCTTTTGCAGTAGAAGACGCCATGCAAATTACTGCGTTTGAACAGCATATTGCTATGCTAAAAGGGGAGACCAATACCGAACTGTAAAGCCAGGTTGTTTACTTTTAAACCAGAGGCGCGCGTTTCTGTAATTGCAAAATGCTTAACACTCATCCATCCATTGTTTTGCTGACGGGCCGGGTCTTTAACACGGTACGCAACATCAAAGCGTAATAAAAAATAAGAGAAGTCAAACCTAAGTCCAGTACCCAATCCAATGGCTAGGTCCCTTCCAAAATTTTTAAAAGTAAAATGTGCATCAGGTTCTATCGCATTTTTTTTAACGTTCCAAATATTTCCAATATCAGCAAATACAGCGCCACCAATTTTTACAGAAGAAAAATCTGCTACTGTAAAACGGTATTCAATATTTGTTTCGAGTTGCATGTCTCCAAAACGGTCTCTGTATGAAGAGTTCACGGTATCACTAAACACAGAGCTCCCAAGCCCTAGCTGTCTTAAACCCCAGGCACGCATACTGTAAGGTCCACCCGCAATAAATTGTTTAAAAAAGGGTAGACTTTTGCCAATTACAGGGTCGGAACCATAGTTGTAACCAAAGCCAGCAAAGGCACGGTAAGCGAGCTCAGATTTTGGATACCTGTTTAGTTGACGGTATTCGGTTTCAGTTTTAATATAGCGGTATATATTATTTTTTATACCCGGAAAAATTTCGAAAATACCACCTGCTTCTTCGGCACTAATACGGAGGTAGTGACTTCTATTTTTGTGTTTAACACTATTAACCGTTCTTATAAATGAAAAACTCTGGCTAAAAATATTGCCCTCGTTAAATGAAGCTTGTAAAAACGGATTGTTTTTGATAAGGCTATCAAGTCCCGCTAGTCTACTAATGCCATAGAGTTCAAGATTGAGTGGTTTGTAGAGCCAAATATTGTCGCCGTTCTTTTTTTGTTGGTGCCATTCATAACCAATACTAGTTACCAATGATTTTAATTGATAATAATCTTTTCTATCAACATAAGAACCATTGACTGAAATAAGCGTACGCTGGTTGTCTAAGGCTTTTATTTTTTTCCAATTTTTAAAGGGCTGCATGATATGCGGAATGGCATAGGTATGTCCAGCATTGATTAAAAATGTTTGCACAATATTATTGTCTGTGGCGCCAATTAAATTTAATTCTACTCCGGTTCTAAAACTGGTTACCGATTGAATGGCCTGCTTCCAAACGTTGCGGTTGGTATAATTTAAATTGGTAGAAATCCCAAGCGTATTACCGGTTACAATATCAGCAGAGTTGCGGCTTCCTTCTAAATCAATGGAAGCACTTTGCTTAATAGCCGGCACTAAAAACAAATGAATATCAAGGCTGTCTTTTGCCGTTTTTAAGATGCGCGCATCTACTTGCTGCCAAGCGCCAATTTGTCCTAGCGTATTGAGTGTTTTATAATAGAGTCCTTCGTTGTAAAGGGTTCCAGGGTATAAAGAGTTGTGTTGTAAAAGTGGTTTGCTGCTAAACTTTCTGGTTTTATTGTGGAAAATCGCATCCTTGTAAAAATTATTCGATAAAAATTTATTGCCAATTAAAGTGTCTGTCGATTCGTAAATACTGACCTCTGGATAAAAATGAACGGCTCTAATGGTAAAGGGTGTTGTTTGAAAAGTATCTAATGCTTTTTTATTTTTGATGACAATATCCCAGTTGATATTTGATTGTTGTTTGGCCTGAATGCTATCAATTCTATTAATTTGTTGAAAGGGGTTGGTAACAATTTCTAATAGTTTGGTATCTACGGTATCCACTTCTGCTACTAAAATTTCTTTGTTGAAACCATAGTAGCCATTGCTTCTGTAAAGGTTTGTTAATCGTTCCAAATCTTGACTGATGGCTTCTTTGGTATATACACTTCCTTTTACAAGACGGCTTTCTTTATTATTTTGATAGGTAAGGGTTTGTAAGCTACTATCTTCAATGGCGTAACCCACTTTATTGACCAGTGTTTTGCTGCCCGGTGTTATGCGCAGTACAATATGTGTTTGCAACTGATCGCCAACGGTGTCTATCCTTACAGAATCTGAAAAAGAGGCCCTGTAAAAACCCCTTGTTTGTAAATAGGCGTTCATGAAACTAATAGAACGCTGTAAATTGATGGGTTCAAATACCGCAGGCTGTTTTATTTTATAGAAAAAGCCAAATTTTTGAATGCTTCTGATACGAATACTGTCGTCCCAGTAATTATCTAGTTCGGTAGTTAATTGTTTTTTCTCATCTTTGGACCCTGTACCGGCAATGTCAATTTTATTGTTGTAAACAAAAGCCTTGTTAATAGGGTAGTTGACAACCGTAGTTCGTCGTTGCTCGGAACAGCTAACTAGCAAACAAATCACTACCAAAGTGACAAGGGTGCTGGCTAAATGATTAAAATTGCTTACTAAACGCATAACGATGGTAACGAAGTCTGAGCTCAAATATATCCAATCTTTGTCCGACAAAAAAGTTAGACTTGAAACCGGTTGTTTTATAGCCGAAGGCGTAAAGCTGGTAGGTGAAATGATTGCCGCAGGCTATCCTTTAAAAGCCGTGTATGCGCTTGATAGTTGGGAGTCGCCAGATGCTAGTATTGAAGTAACCCGCATTGAAGCATTTGAGCTTGAAAAAATGAGTTTGCTTCAAACACCCAATCAAGTATTAGCGGTTGCCATGATGCCTCAACAAACAAATGCGATTCAATTGGCTGGACAATTAACCATTGTGTTAGATGGCATTCAGGACCCTGGAAATTTAGGCACGATTATTAGAACCGCAGATTGGTTTGGCATAAAGCAAATTGTAGCGAGTGAAGACACGGTAGATGTATACAATCCAAAAGTAATAGGTGCAACCATGGGTAGTTTTATGCGCGTATCGGTGCATTATAAAAATTTAGCAGCATGGATGCCTACTGTAAAACTTCCAGTGTATGGCGCTTTATTAGAAGGTGAAAATGTGTTTACAACCAAAGCGCCTAAACAAGGCCTACTTGTAATAGGTAGTGAAGGAAAAGGCATTAGAGAAAATATGATTGACTTTATTACACATCCGGTAACGATTCCTAAAACCGGTGGTGCAGAATCTTTAAATGCCGGTATCGCCGCAGGTATTATTGTTGCGCAGTTAACGCGTTAATTATTTTTATTTTGTTTGCGCGTTTAGAGCCCCGTTTTTATTTAAACTCAATGGCTTTTACTGGACTGATTTTTGGTATGAGTAGGGTGGGTAAAAACAGCGATATAAAACATACCACACTGGTACCAGCGCAAATAGCAGCTACTTGCCACCAAATAATTTTAATAGGCGCTACCGTAATATAATAAGACGCTTCGTCAAGTGTAATAAATCCGGTAGCTTGTTGCAGTAAACAAATGCCTACGCCTATAATCAGTCCAAATCCAACACCAGCAAGGGTTATAAAGGAAGCGTATACGATAAATATTTTTTGGATGGTCCAATTGGTGGCACCCATAGATTTTAAAAGCCCAATCATATTGGTGCGCTCTAACATTAAAATAAGTAGACAGGTAATTAAATTAATGAGTGCCACAATACCCATTACAATAAATACAACATTTCGGTTAACGTCCTGAATGTCTAACCAGTCAAAAATATTCGGATAAATTTCTTTGATGCTTTTGCTCATCCATACGGTAGGTAATGCGTTGGATAAACCACCGCTAATACTGTCTAAATGTTGGTATTCATCTACAAATACCTCATAGCCTCCAATTTGATTGTACTCCCAGTTATTAATGCGTCTTATTAAATTAATATCTGCGATCATAAATAGTTTATCATACTCGTCTATGCCGGTATGATAAAAGCCAACCACCACTAATTTACGGTAGGTTTTTTGTGCATCTGCATTGGTAGAAACAAAATGCACTTTGATGGTATCATTGATTTTGATTTGCAACTGCTTTGCAACGGCGTCTGACACAATGGTTTCTTTGCTATACATACTGCCCGAGAAATCCATCCATCTGCCCTTTACTAAAAACTTTTTTAGGGCAGTATGGTTTTCATTTTTTTCGATGCCTTTTATGAGTACGCCTTCAATTTCGGTATTGGATTCTAATACCGCCGATTTGGTGGCAAAACTTTGATAGGATACTACGCCAGGGGTAGCCGCGATTATTTCTTCAATCGCTTTGTTTTTGGTAAGAGGTAGCTCCTCGGATATCAAGGATTTGCCGGTCTCATATTTTTGTACCCGAATATGCCCCCAAAAGCCAAATATTTTATCCGCTACTTTTTCCTGAAAGCCATTCACAAAAGCAAGGGTGATAATCATGGCTATAATGCTGACAGCAGTAGCTGCCACCGAAAGCCGGATGATAAATCTGGAAAAACTTTGCTGCTTGTTAAAAGCGATGCGTTTGGCAATATGGTAGGATAGGCCCAAAAAGGTTGTTTTGGTAAAAATACGAATAGTATTTTTGTAAGCATGAATCTATCCCATAAATATTGGACGAGCTGGTTACTATTACTCTTTGTTATTGTTACAGCCAGCAAAGCGCAGCGTGCGCCGGACCAAATTTATATGTCCAATATCAAAACGGCGCTTCTATTTCATCAAAACGATCAACTTTCTATTCCACTTATACGACTGCAATCTTCGGATGCATTGGAACTTCATTTTGATGACTTGTCGGGTGTCCCTAAAAATTATTTTTATACGTTTCAACTTTGCAATGCCGACTGGACACCTGCTATGTTAAATCCATTTGATTACATCGGAGGCTTTCCGCAAAATAGAATTAGCATGTACCGTGTATCTAGTGTCTCGGCAACACGTTATGTACATTATCAAGTGCTACTACCAGAAAAAAATTGTGTACCTACCAAAAGTGGAAATTATATATTAAAAGTTTTTTTAGACAACGATACGTCTAAACTTGCTTTCACAAAAAGGTTGTATGTGCTTGACGAAAAAGTAACGCTAGGTGCTGGTATCACACAGCCCTTTGCTTCTGATATCATGCGCACGCATCAAAAAATTCAGGTGAATGTAGGTACCAAAGATTTAAATATTTTAAGCCCGGCAAAGCAAACAAAACTTTTGATTGAACAAAATAATGTGCATACAGGCGCTGGCTTTATTACGCAACCTACTTTTATTAGAGGTAAAAATTTTGAATATTCCACAGAAGATGCGCATCAAGTTTTTGAGGCCGGTAAAGAATTCCGCTGGGTGGATATTAGAAGTTTACGGTTTGAATCGGACCGTGTTGTAAGAACTGACAGGAGTAAAAATCCTGTAACGATTACCGTGAAACCCGATTTTACAAGAAATGATCAGCGCGCTATTTTTTATATGGACACCAATGGTTGGACTTCGATTGCAAGTACCGAGCTGATTAACCCTTGGTGGCAAGGCGATTATGCCTATGTGAATTTCACCTATGTTCCCGCAGGTTTAAAAGCGCTCCCCAACAAAGAGCTTTACTTGGTGGGCCAACTTACCGGACATGCCCTTGGAGATACCGCAAAAATGGAATTTGACCCGGGTGTAGGGGCGTATACCAGAACCCTGCTGTTAAAACAGGGTTTTTATAATTATACGTATCTTACCAAAGAAAAAGGGGCTCCTTTTTACACCGCTTCTTTTGCCCCCACAGAGGGTAATTTTTGGGAAACAGAAAACGATTACACCGTTTTTTACTACTACAGGTCACTTGGGGGCCGTCATGACGAGCTAATTGGCTTTGCCAAGGTAAATTCACGAAATCAGCTCGGAATCAGATAGTTTGGCTTATTTAATCCGTTAAAAATTAGGGAGAATTGAGGGCAAACCTTACTTTTGCACCGGCAGGTCTTACACGACCAGCTCCTGCGAACCTCCCCAGGGTAGGAATACAGCAAGGATAAGCGGTTGAGCGGTGCGATGTGAGTAGCCTGCCATTTTTTTTTATTCCCCGTCTATTTCGGGGAATTTACATTTAACAGAAAAACCATGAAGTTTTTTATTGACACGGGCAACCTAGCTCAAATTAAAGAAGCCTACGATTTAGGCATTTTGGATGGTGTTACAACCAACCCAACATTAATGGCTAAAGAAGGTGTAAAGGGCGAAGAAGCCATCGCTAACCACTACAAGACAATTTGCGAAATGGCAGATGGTGATGTTAGTGCCGAAGTGCTTTCTACCGACTTTGCTACCATGGTAGAAGAAGGTAAAAAACTAGCAGCGATACATCCAAATATTGTGGTAAAAGTGCCACTTATTAAAGATGGTATTAAAGCAATCAAATGGTTTACCGATAATGGTATTAGAACCAACTGTACCCTTGTATTTAGTGCAGGTCAGGCAATACTTGCAGCAAAAGCAGGTGCTACCTATGTATCTCCATTTATTGGAAGAATTGATGATAGCTCTTGGGATGGAATGGAACTTATTGGTCAAATCCGTCACATTTATGATATCCAAGGTTTTAAAACTGAAATATTAGCAGCATCTATTAGAAATGCGCTACACATTGTTAAGGCTGCAGAAGCTGGTGCTGATGTGTGCACATGTCCACTTGATTCTATTTTAGGATTATTAAAACATCCTTTAACAGATATTGGACTTGCTAAATTTATAGAAGACGCTAAAAAAATGTAAGGGCTAAAAATTTTTAGACCCCGCCAAATGGCCGCACTTGTGCGGCCATTTGTATTTAGTGCTTGTATGCTTTTTTCTTGATCATGCCACCCCTGGTGTCTTTAACAGATGTCATCACCACAAATGCAGTGGGACTAATTTTTTCAATTTCTGTATTGAGTTTATTGATTTCAAGCCTGGTAATAACGGTGTAGATAATATCAAGATCATCACGTTCGCCTCTTTTTCCAACTCCTTTAGCACCCTTATATACGGTCACCCCTCTGCCCATGGTTTGTACAATCATGTCCCTCATTTCTTTGCAGTGCGATGAAACGATGGTTACACCTATGTATTCATCGATACCTTCAATAATAAAATCAAGTGTTTTTGAAGCAGCAAAATAGGTGATCATCGAATACAGTGCCGTTTCGATAGAAAGTAAAAAAGCAGCGGATCCAAAAATGAGCACATTGATAATGATAATAATGTCTCCAATGGTTAGTCCCATTTTTTTACTTACATAAATAGCGAGCACTTCGGTTCCATCAATTACACCTCCGCCTCTAATGGTGAGACCAATACCTGCGCCTAAAAAAATGCCGCCAAAAATGGAGACCAATAATTTATCGTTGGTGATGATTGGAAAATGAACAAATGCAACACAAATCCCTAGCCCAATGATGGCTAGTAATGTTTTGACTGCAAATGATTTTCCAAGTGTGAAATAACTTAAAAATATAAAGGGTATATTAATTAAAATGATGAGTACCGAAAAGGGAAGTTGCGTGAGCTCCGTTAATAAAAGGGAAACACCGGTTACGCCCCCATCAATAAACTTATTGGGTAACAAAAAACCGTTAAGGCCAAAGCCCGCCGCTACAATACCCAGCACAATAAATAAGGTACTCTTTATTTCGGCCTTAATGGTCACCCATTTTCTTTTATAGTTTCTTGCTCTTTGAAACCTATTATTTTGAGGGGTAGTTTCCATATAATTATTGATGTTTGAGGGCTTCTCGTTTAGATAAATTAGATAGTTGAGGATGGTCTTTTACAAAACGAATCACCCATTTTTTATTGGTATAGGCATAAGCACGAAGCGCCCAACCAATGGCTTTGTTGACAAAAAATTCGTTGGTGTCTATGCGGTTAACGATGTATTTTTCTAGTAGCTGCGTATTGGTTTTTTCTTTGTACGGCAACTGAAATAAAATACTCATGCGCTGTAACCAAATATTACTAGATTGATTCCATTTATTGGTAGTGGTTTCTAATAGTGCTGGAAATTTGATAAAATATTTTCCAATCACATTTGAATTGGTAGAATCCACGCTATCCCACCAACTTTTATGGGTCAGCATCCATTCAATAATGGTGATTGTTTTATCTGTCCATAATTTATGGTGAAACGCAAGTAGTTCGATGGCAAAATAATGGAGCTCACGCTCTGGAGCAGCAAAGGATTCTTTTATAATGGTAACAAGGGTAGCGTGGCTTGTTATAGGATTTGTTTTATAAAACGCTTTACAAATGCTTCGGCGCTCCGGTGTGTGTAGCCCATAAAATTCAAATTGATCCAGTAAGTATGCTTTTGCGCCCGCAGCTTTTGTGGCATTGGCACAGGCAGCAAATTCTTTTTTTATTTGAATAATATATGGGTGCGCCATAAACGGGTTTATAAATGAACCACTTGTTTTGTTTCGTAACTTTTTTTAGCAGCCACTAATACTTTCATAATATTGATACCCTCTTGTGGCGTAACGGGTACAGGTTTGTTTTCCAATATAGCCGCAGCTACTGCTTCATAATATTTTCCGTAATCGCCACGTTCACTTTCTATTATGGTACTTGTTATTACGCCATCTGAATCGGTAGTGAGGGTGCCGTAATTTTTTGGATCTTCTTTACCCCAGTTTTCACCGCCTGGTTTGTGGCCCGCTAATAATAAATCTTCTTGTACATCGGATCTGTTTTTTATAAAACAGCCTTTGGTGCCATATATTTTATATCCAGGGCCAACCTGCATAAATACCATGCCACTGGTCAGTAAAATGCGGTGGGTAGGGTAGTATAATAGGAGTGTGAAATAATCATCCACCACCGATACGGATCTTGTAATACGTATATCTGCAAAAATAGAAGTAGGTATGCCTGAAAGTTGTATGGCCTGATCTACTAAGTGTGGGCCTAAATCCAGTAAAACACCAGCGCCCGGTGTAGCCTGCTCTTTGTGCACTTTTGGACTGAGGGTTGTTCTATAACGCTCGTAAGAAATTTGAACATCGAGTAAATTTCCAATTTTATTTTCTGCAATGAGTTTTTGTATGGTTAAAAAGTCAGCATCAAAGCGTCTGTTCTGATACACTGTTAATATTTTTTGTTGCTGTGTTGCAAGCGCAGCAAGTTCCTCAGCTTCCTCTACGGTTACGGTAAAAGATTTTTCTACCACTACGTGCTTGCCAGCAAGTAATGCTTGTTTGGTGTAGGCAAAGTGTGTATCGTTGGGGCTGTTTACCACTACTAAATGTATGCTTGGGTCATTTAGTATTTCTTCGTAAGACGCATAAGAGGTAACGCCCGGATAAATAGCTTGTATGTTTTTACTAGAACGTTCCCAGGCACCGGCCAAAATAAAATTTGGATTCAAATCTATAAATGGCGCATGGAACACACGTCCACTCATGCCAAAAGAAACAAGTGCTGTTTTTATCATAGCTTAAAGTTAAGAAAATCCAAGCAGCGTATAAAACAAAAATCCCTCTGAAAATTCAGAGGGATTTTAAATTTTGAGAGGTGATTTTTAATCACTATCCAGCAACTTGCTTTCTAATAATATTTAACGCGCCACCCGCTTTAAACCACTCAATTTGTTGTTGGTTGTAGGTATGGTTAGCTTGAATGGTATTTGTTGATCCATCTTTGTGGGTTAACACAAGTGTTAGCGGCGTACCTGGCGCAAAGCTTGTTAAACCAACTACATCGATACTATCATCTTCCTGAATTTTATCGTAGTCTGCTTTGTTTACAAACGTTAAGGCCAACATACCTTGTTTTTTAAGGTTTGTTTCGTGGATACGAGCAAATGATTTTGTTAATACCACGCGTACACCTAAATGTCTTGGCTCCATCGCAGCGTGTTCACGAGAACTACCTTCTCCGTAGTTTTCATCACCTACTACAATGGTACCAATACCCGCAGCTTTGTATGCTCTTTGTGTATTTGGAACGGTATCAAATGCGCCTGTTAATTGATTTTTAACGCTGTCTGTTTTCTCATTGAAAAAGTTAACAGCACCAATGAGCATGTTGTTAGAAATATTATCTAGGTGACCACGGAATTTTAACCAAGGACCCGCCATAGAAATATGGTCTGTGGTACATTTGCCTTTAGCCTTAATTAATAATTTTAGTGACTTTAAATCAGTGCCTTCCCATGCAGCAAAAGGATCTAATAATTGTAAACGCTTAGACGCTGGATCTACCGCTACAACTACACTTGAACCATCGGCAGCAGGTGCTTGGTATCCTGCATCTTCTACAGCAAAACCTTTTAGTGGTAATTCGTCACCAGTAGGAGGGTCTAATTTTACTTGTTCGCCTTTATCGTTGGTTAAGGTATCTGTTAATGGATTGAAAGTTAAATCACCGGCAATGGCAAGTGCAGTCACAATTTCTGGACTCGCTACAAAAGCAAAAGTGTTAGGGTTACCATCGGCACGCTTAGCAAAGTTTCTATTGAAAGAGTGTACGATGGTATTTTTTTCTTTTTTCTCTGCACCAACGCGCTCCCACATTCCAATACAAGGTCCACAAGCGTTTGCAAATACCTTCGCACCAATTTGACTAAACACGTCTAAGAAACCATCTCTTTCGATAGTATATCTTACCTGCTCAGAGCCAGGTGTGATCATGTATTCTGCCTTTGTGGTAAGTCCTTTTTGCGCTACTTGTTTTGCTAAACTTACCGCACGACTAATGTCTTCGTATGAAGAGTTGGTACAGCTACCAATTAAACCCACTTCAACAGTGGTAGGCCAGCCGTTTGCAGCTGCTACTTCTTTCATTTTAGAAATAGGCGTAGCTAAATCTGGTGTGAAAGGTCCGTTTAAGTGTGGCTCTAATGTATTTAAATCGATTTCAATAACTTGATCGAAATATTTTTCTGGGTTTGCATACACTTCTGCATCAGCAGTTAAATGTTCTGCAATACCATCCGCAAGTGCAGCAACATCGGCACGGCCTGTAGAGCTTAAATAACGGCTCATACTTGCGTCGTAACCAAATGTAGAAGTAGTAGCACCAATTTCGGCACCCATATTACAAATGGTTCCTTTACCAGTACAACTCATGCTCGTTGCACCTTCACCAAAATATTCTACAATCGCACCCGTACCACCTTTAACGGTTAAGATACCCGCTACTTTTAAGATAACGTCTTTAGGTGCAGTCCAACCATTTAGTTTTCCTGTTAATTTAATACCTATGAGTTTAGGCCATTTTAATTCCCAAGCAAGTCCTGCCATTACATCACATGCATCTGCACCACCCACACCAATGGCAAGCATACCTAAACCACCCGCGTTAACGGTGTGAGAATCGGTACCAATCATCATACCACCAGGGAATGCATAATTTTCTAAAACAACTTGGTGAATGATACCTGCACCTGGTTTCCAAAAACCAATGCCATATTTATTAGAAACAGAAGCTAAAAAGTCATACACTTCTTTACTCTCTGTTGTGGCTACTTGTAAATCTTGTTTAGCTTCTACTTTTGCAGAAATTAAGTGATCGCAATGCACTGTACTTGGTACCGCCACTTTAGGACGACCCGCTTGCATAAATTGTAACAATGCCATTTGCGCAGTTGCATCTTGCATGGCAACACGGTCTGGTGCGAAGTCTACATAAGAACCGCCTCTTTCAAAATTACTAGGTGATTGATCGCCATGTAAATGCGAAAAAAGAATTTTTTCTGACAGGGTTAAGGGTCTGCCAAGTGCCTCTCTCGCTGCATTAATTTTTGCAGGCATTTCTGCGTACACTTTCTTAATCATTTCAATGTCAAAAGCCATAACAATAGGAATTTATAGATGTATGATTGAATTTTTTAAAAATCTGCTGCAAATTTACGAAAAAAGGGGGGCGGGCAAAAGAGTTTCTTTACTATAAATGACCTAAATTGCCATACAGTTGTTAAAAAAGCACCATTATGATTCAAAAATTGAGGGAATTTCTAGAATTAAGGGCTTTTGGTGTGTGTAATGCCATGGGGGAGCGCCTCGGTATTGCCACGTCCCGCATTAGAATGTGGTTTATTTATATCAGCTTTTTAACCCTCGGTTCACCCGTAATCATATACATGGTACTCGCTTTTTGGATGAACATCAAGCGTTACATTTTGGCGGGTAAAAGAAATCCATTAAATAACTGGTAGACTTTTTTTATTTGGATTTATATAACGGCCTCTCTCACTCTCACTAATTTTTCAAGTAATGGTTCCAGTAAATGAAGTGGTAGCATATTGGCACCATCACTTTTTGCTACCGCCGGGTTTGGATGCGTTTCAATAAATAATCCGTCTGCTCCTGTGGCAATGGCTGCTTTTGCAATCGTTTCAATTAAATGCGGATTGCCACCTGTTACGCCACTTGTTTGATTAGGTTGTTGAAGTGAGTGTGTACAATCCATAATAACAGGCACGTTATTTTCTTTCATGGCAGGAATATTTCTATAATCCACCACTAAATCTTGGTAACCAAAAGTGTTACCGCGTTCTGTTAACATGATATTGTTGTTGCCCGCTAATTTAATTTTATCAACGGCAAATTTCATAGAAGCACCACTTAAAAACTGACCTTTTTTTACGTTTACAATTTTACCGGTTTGTGCAGCCGCTACGAGTAAATCTGTTTGTCTACATAAAAAAGCAGGGATTTGTAAAATATCAATATACTGAGCAGCAATGGCAGCTTCGTCGTGTGCATGAATGTCGGAAGTAGTAGGGAGTTTATAGGTTGCGCCTACTTTTTTTATCAGTTCAAGTCCGTTGTCATCGCCAATGCCGGTAAAAGAATTGGCACTGGTGCGGTTGGCTTTGCGGTAACTGGCTTTAAACACATAGGCAATGCCAAGGTTTTTACAAATGCCACTTACTTTATCTGCAATTTCCATCACAAGCTCTTCACTTTCTACCACGCATGGTCCGGCAATTAAAAAAAACTGATTTTTATTGTACGATTGATCTTTAAATAATGTTGTTAAGAAGGGCTGATTCATGTGTATGTATTTATAGTCCTAAAACTTCTTTCATTGAAAATATACCTTTGTGGGTAGCCGCAAATTCGGCAGCAAGTA
>CAJBRT010000177.1 GCA_903958045.1 uncultured Bacteroidota bacterium
ATCATTTGACCCAGAAAAATTTACAAATATTGAAGCAGGAATAAAGTATGACTTATTACAAAGCTTTTCAATTAGTTCTGCTATTTATCGTTTAGAAAGATCGAAGATGGCAATTACAGACCCTTCAAATTCTTCCAATACCATTATTGTTGACGGCCAGGTAACAAAAGGTTTTGAATTGGGTGTTGCAGGAAAATTATTTGACTCATACAGTATGTATGGAGGATACACTTACCAAGATGCAGAAATTACGAAAAATCAAGGTGGGTCTACTCCAATTGCATCAGGTGCAACTTTAGGTCACGTACCAAAACATACATTTTCATTATGGAATAAATATGAAATCAATGAAACATGGAGCGCAGCTTTAGGTGTTGTAAGCCGCAGTGATATGTATGCTGCTACACCAACCACATCAACAGCAGTAAATCTTCCTGGCTACACCCGATTAGATGCTGCCATTTATGCAAATATTAATAAACAAACTAAACTTCAGTTGAATATAGAAAATTTACTTGATAAAACCTACTATCAGTCGGCTCATAACAATAACAACATTATGTATGGCTACCCACTTACTGCTCGAGCGACAGTCACGTATACTTTTTAAAAAATTTATAGTTTTTATCTAAAAACTATAAAATAAACATACACAAATCACTAAAAACTAGAATAGGTACAAAATGCTTGAATTCATTCTTGACCCAAATACAATCATTGCTTTTTTAACACTTGTAGCTCTTGAAATTGTCTTAGGCATTGATAACATTATTTTCATTAGCGTTCTTGCCAATCGCCTGCCCATAGAAATACGAGAATCAGTTCGCCGTTTTGGATTATTGTTCGCTTTAATTACACGTGTTCTGCTGCTGCTGAGCTTATCTTGGGTAATGGGATTAACAGAAGCACTTTTTTCTTTTTATAACCAAGAAATTAGTGGGAGAGATTTAATCCTATTCTTCGGGGGCTTATTTCTTTTATGGAAAGCGAGCAAGGAAATTTATCTTGAGGTTGAGGCAGAAGAAAAAACCGCAAGTGAAATAAATGCCTCCAGTATCAAATCTAAATCAATTCAGAAGCTTTTTTGGGGCTCTATCTTCCAAATAGGTATCCTTGATATAGTTTTTTCACTCGACAGTGTCATTACTGCGGTTGGTTTAGTCGATGAAATTTCAATTATGGTTGCCGCTGTTTTGATCTCTGTCATTTTCATGCTGTGGGCTGCAAAACCTATTGGTGACTTTGTACATCATCATCCATCAATTAAAGTTTTAGCACTGTCTTTCTTAATGATTGTGGGTTTTGTTTTAATTGCTGAAAGTCTTGATGTTCATATTCCCAAAGGGTATGTATATTTCGCAATGGCCTTTTCTCTTGGTGTCGAAGTTCTAAATATCCGTGCTCGACAAAAAAAGGGTGGTTAGATAATGAAACTAACTCATACTTAATTAAGGCGTTTTTAAGTGAAATACTTACTTAACTGTTTACTTCTCATATCGCTTTTTCAACCAATGAATTTAATTGCGGATCAAGAAAGAAGTAAATTAAAAATTGCAGTTCTTTATGATGATGAATTTATTCTTCATAACACTGGCCCCAATCATCCAGAAAACACTAATCGACTCTCAAGTGTAATTAACTTTCTCAAAAATGATTCTAAATTACAGCCAAATTTAATTTGGCCTACCTTTGATTACGCATCCACAGATGTCATAAGCCTCGCTCATTCAAAAGAATATATTCATCTTGTTAAGCGCGAATCTGAAAAACTTGCTGAATCTAATGCAAAGCTTAGTACTGGTGATACAGTTATATCAAAACATTCGTATCAAGTTGCCAGAAAATCAGTCGGTGCAATGACTGAGGCGGTTGATCAAATGATGCAGGGAAAGGCTTCTAGTGCTTTCGTATTTTCAAGGCCGCCTGGTCATCATGCAACTAAAGATAGAGGTATGGGATTTTGCATTTTTAATAATGTCGCCATTGCAGCAAAATATCTACAAAACAAATATGGCATCAACCGAATATTAATTGTTGATTTTGATGTTCATCACGGGAACGGAACCCAAGATATTTTTTATAGTGATAATACAGTTTTCTATTTCAGTATCCATCAACATCCTTTCTATCCTGGCACAGGTCGCCCTGATGAAAAAGGAAGTGGTGAAGGTTATGGGTATACATTAAATATTGATTTACCAAAAGGTGCCGGCGATGAAGAATTTATTGATGGCTTAAAAAGCCAATTAATTCCTGCCATGGATAAATTCAAACCAGAATTTATATTGATATCTGCGGGTTTTGATGCGCATGAAAATGATTTGCTAGGGCAATTAAAATATACAAATAATGGCTACAGGAAAGCTACAGATATTTTATCCACCATTGCAGAAAAATATGCGTCTAACCGTCTATTGTTTGTTTTAGAAGGCGGGTATGAACCTACAAATATCAAAGAAGCTTCTGAAAGTATTCTAAATGCAATTATTTCGAAAAATAAAAAACTGACTGGCCGCTGAGAGCGCCCTAATTCGCCGTTGTATTAATTAATAGCATCTTTTGGCAGTTTCTATAATTTTTTAAAAGAAGCTTTTTTTATTCTGTCATGTATGGCATACCAATC
>CAJBRT010000178.1 GCA_903958045.1 uncultured Bacteroidota bacterium
TACGGCTTTAAATAAATCACCCAATAAATCTCTTTTAGGACCGCTCGTTACACTGTTCCAAGGAAAGCCCCAGGTTTTATCTGCTTCTTTACTAGGCCACATGGCAAAGCCATCATGGTGTTTACTCGTGAGTACAATATATTTTGCGCCCGACTGTTCAAACACTTTAGCCCAGGCATCCGGATCAAAACGATCTGCCTTAAACATAGGACCAAAGCCATAGTAAGACATATCACCATAATGTAGTTTGTGAAATTTTTTGCGCACATTGTCTTTGTCGGCTTGCAAACCATTTTGGTACCACTCCGAATAACTATGTTGTGGTCCCCATGATGGTACACTATACGCACCCCAATGAATAAAAATGCCAAACTTTTCATTCATAAACCATGATGGAACAGGCCTAGCATCAAGGGATTCCCAATTGGGCTGGTAGGTTTGTGCAGTAAGTTGTAACTGCAGCATGCTTATTAAAAAGCAGCAAGCGATCCATTTTTTCATACGCAATTTTGATTCAATATAACCAATAAAAAGAGTAGAAAAAAATAGAACCGATCTAGGTTTGTGTTATTGATAAAATAATACACTAACTGGTGAAGATGCTATTATTATTTTTTAGATGACGCGTCTGTTACACATCTAAATCCGGTGTGTTCCAGTCCGGTATCGGTAGCTGTTTTCATACGCGCAGATACACGGTAACTAGCACAGTAAGAATCGTGACATAAAAAGGATCCGCCACGTACTACTTTTTTAGGAATCGTAGGTTCGTCAGGATCAAAACTTTTGTTGCTACCAACTGGGTTCACTAATTTTTTTTGTGCGACGGCTGCATAGTAATTGGGGTCATACCAATCGGAACACCATTCCCAAACATTACCACTCATATCATATAAGCCGTATGCGTTGGGCGCATATTTAGCAACAGGTGCAATGCGCATATATCCGTCTGCACCGGTATTGGTATTGGGAAATTTTCCTTGCCAAGTATTTGCTTTGGTAGCACCCTTTTCAAGCGGTTCATTTCCCCAAGGAAAGGTTTGATTTTTAAATCCACCTCTTGCTGCGTATTCCCACTCTGCCTCGGTAGGTAAACGCTTGCCAGCCCAGCGGGCATAGGCATTTGCATCATCATAGGACACTTGTGTTACGGGCTCATTATCCTTTCCTTTAATGCTAGATCCAGGTCCGCGCGGATGCTTCCAATTGGCGCCTTTTGTCCATGCCCACCAAGAAGCAGGATTGTTCATGTCTACCGGTGTAGATGACATTACAAATACAAGGGATGAAGCCACTAGTAATTCAGGAGCTGGCTTAGGTGTGCCCGGCGGTAGTTGTTTTTTGATTTCATTCCAGTCTGGCGCTTTTTCGGCGGTAGTAACATAGCCAGTTGCTGCTACAAATTTTGCAAACTGCGCATTGGTTACTTCGGTGGTATCCATCCAATAACTAGAAACAGTAACTGCGTGCTGCGGATATTCATCGGCACGGCCGGTTTTGTCTGAACAGCCCATGATAAATTCGCCCCCGTTAATAAGTACCATGCCCGCTTTATCTGCCACTCCTTTTACAATAGAACTTGTATCCGATGCGGAGCTAACACCAAAACGATTGGGAATATTACTGGTACAGTGTAGTGCTGAATCTTTTTTTGCCTGAATAGAATCTTGCACTGCTTTTGCAGTCGTATCACCAGAAGTACAAGTCCAAAAAAGACCGCAACAAATAATGAAATATAATTGAGCTTGTTTTTTCAATACTAAAAATTAAATGAATTGGTTTCAGATAATGGCTTATTTTCTTCCACTGCTTTTTGTGCTTGTAAAGCTAATGTATATAAAGCATCTACCATAGTCTGATTAGCGCCTGCAATATTATTTTTTTCTTTAGCATCGGTAGCCAAATCAAAAAGTAATAAGTTGGTTTTCCCGGCACGTTTATCAAGTACTAATTTCCAATTGTTATACCGCACCCCTTGCACTTCTTTTTGAGGTGCAAATGCAAAAAAAGTGTTGCGCACCGGCTTATTGGTGATGATGCTTTCAATCATTGGTTTACCGTCAATCACTCTGCCAGCGGGTATTTGGGCGCCAGCTACTTGTAAAAAGCTCGTAAATAAATCGACACCACTGTATATGTTTTGATTAACAGCACCTGCGTTAATAATACCCGGCCATTTTACAAAACACGCCGATCGTACGCCACCTTCAAAACGCTGTTGGTATTTTCCATCGCGTAATGTATGTTGTAAACTCGTATCTACGAGTCCAAATTTTCCATAGCTGTCTTCAAGCTCTGGATATTTTTCTACTAAGGGTCCGTTATCAGCATGAATAACAATGAGTGTATTTTTTTCGAGACCCACTTGTTTGAGATAACCCATTAAAACACCTACTGTATAATCGATGTAGGCAACTGCGTCACCAAATGCGCCGTAGTTAGAACGTCCTTCAAAACCTTTAGGAATAAAATAAGGCGTATGCGTTTCAATATTTGAATACTGTAAATAAAAAGGTTGTTTACTCGCTGCTTTTTCTTTGATAAACGCACAAGCTTCTCTAATAAACTGCGCAGGTATTTCTGCAAGCTCGTTATTGTTTAAATCTTTTTCTTTTACACTTCCGCGCATGAGTGGTATGGGTGGATAGCCCCTAGACCCAGTATTACCAAGCCTTTCAGGCCCATGGTCATTAGGGTACGGAATGCCCACATAGCTATCAAAACCGTGTGCGGGTGGTAAAAATTTGGGGAGGTGACCTAAATGCCATTTACCCACAAGCGCTGTTGCATATCCAACTTTTTGAAGTTGCCTAGTAAACGTAATTTCTTTACTGCTATCAAGTCCATTGGTATTGGTTGGAAATAAAACACCGAGTCCGGTTTTGTCATTTACACGTGGGCTATACCTTCCCGTCATAATAGCCGCGCGCGTAGGTGTGCAGGTTCCATGTGGGGCGTAAAAATTAGTTAAACGTGTGCCTTCTTTTGCAAGTGCATCTATATGCGGTGTTTTATAATACAACGATCCGTAACTCGAAAAATCGTCGTAACCAATATCATCAATAATGATATGAATAATATTGGGTCTAGCGCCAATGCTTGATGCGGCAAGCGTTTGCGGGCTTTCCTGCGCAGTAGTTTGCGCGACTGCGCTCAATTGCGCAACATAAATTGTGCACCACAAAAAACAACAAATAATTTTATGTATAAATTTCAGTTTCAAGTTTCAATTATTTTTTGGCAGGTAATTTTCCATCTATAAATTCCCAATCCGAAACGTGCGGATGTCTGTGATTTTCTTTTAATATTTTTTCCATTTGCGCGGCTAGTGCTGGATACTGTGCAGCAACATTGGTGGTCTCGTAAGGATCTGTTTTTACATTATAAATTTCCCAAGGCGCCTGTTTATTTTTTTTGAGATCAGATTTTACACCCTTCCAATCACCTATCATAACAGCGACCTGTCCTGTTTTTTCTGGATACTCGAAATACATAAAGCCACGTTTGGTCTGTGTTTGAGGGCTTCCTAATAAAGTTGGTAGTAAAGATATGCCATCTGTTGCTGGCGTTTTTTGGTTGGTTAATTGTGCAAGCGTAGCCATCATATCATACTGCACCGATGGTACATCAGAAACCGCACCTGCTTTAATTTTTGAAGGCCAGTGTGCAATAAATGGAACACGAATTCCACCTTCATACAAATCCATTTTTCTTCCTCTAAATCCTGCAACACTATTAAAAAATCCGGTTTGTACACCACCCACATCAAATGTTGCACCATTATCACTCGAAAATAGTACCAGTGTATTTTGATCTAATTGTAAGTCTTTTAATAATGTAAATATTTCACCTACCTGCGTGTCAATGTAAGTAATCATAGCAGCGTATGTAGCCAGCGGATTTTTATTGGGAGCGTATCCGCCTTTATAGCCTAGGTAAGGAAGTTCCGGAAACTGCCCTAGGTACTTTGCCACTTCTTCTTTGGGTGCTTGTAATGAAACGTGCGGACCCGTGTAAGGCAGGTATAAGAAAAATGGTTTGTCTTTATTTTTTTGAATAAATGCTTTTGTTTTTTGCGCCATTTTAGTAATGGCATAATCGGTTCCTATAAATTTATCAAACGCCGAATCGGCGGTAGTGCCCTCTGGTAATTTTTGATGCACATATATGTAGGGATTGCGCAAACTATCCCATTTGCCATTTTCCCATAAATGCGTTGGATAAAAATTATGCGCTTGCTTTTGACAATAGTAGCCATAAAAATAATCGAAGCCCTGCTCATTTGGATTACCCGTATTATCGTGCATACCCAGTCCCCACTTGCCAATGGCGCCAGTGGTGTAACCCGCTCCCTGCATGAGTTTGGCGATGGTAAGGGTATTTTCTGGTAACGGCATTTGGCCACCCTCGGTGCTGTCTTCAAAACCACCTAATTCGTAATTGCCCCTAATATATGAATGACCCGTATGCTTACCCGTCATTAAACAGGCGCGCGCTGGTGCGCAAACCGGTGCCGATGAATAATGTCTTGTAAAACGCATACCCTCTGCTGCCATTTTATCGAGGTTGGGCGTTTTTATTTTTTGTTGACCGTAAGATCCTAACTCGCCATAACCCATATCATCTAAATAGATGTAAATAACATTGGGGCGGGTATTTTTTACACCGCTTTTTTGTGCCAAAATAGATGCAGTAGAAAAAATTATGAGTACAAAAAATAGAATCAAACGACGGTTCATAAATGGGTGGTCTTATTCTTAAAAGTAATTGAATTCAGTGAAATAATTTTCAAATAAAATAGAATCCCTATCAAATAAATTATTACCTTAAAAAAAATATTTGCCATGCTAGAAAATAAAAAGCCAAACAGAAGAGATTTCATGAAAACTTCTGTGAAAGGCGCCATCGGTGCAACCCTTGCTACTGTTGGCTTTCCAACTATTGTACCGGCTGCGGTTTTTGGACCAAATGCACCTAGTAATAGAATTAATATTGGTGCTATTGGCCTTGGTCGTATTTCTAGAGAACACGATATGTTTGAAACCCTCAAATACAACCATGCAAATATCATGGCAGTATGTGATGTAGATAGTAAAAGATTGAAAGAAGGGAAACAATTTGTAAACGATTATTACACTAAAAAATATGGCAAACCCTATGATGGGATAAAAATGTATGGAGATGCGCAGGAGTTATTAAACAACAAAGATATTGACGCTGTTCTTATTAGTACGCCCGATCATTCACATGCATACCTTGGTGTTTTAGCTGCCGAAGCACGAAAAGACATATACCTGCAAAAGCCTACTGCGCTTACCATTCATGAAGGTCGTGCACTTAGCAACGCCGTTCATAAACAAGGTTGTATTTTACAAATTGGTAGTCAACAAAGGTCTAGTTCTCAATTTAGATATGCTGCAGAACTGGTAAGAAACGGACGCATTGGAAAATTAAAAGAAGTGCTTATTGGACTTCCAAAAGATCCAAGTGGTGACATAGAACCTGAAATGCCCATTCCTAGTAATTTAAATTACAACGCATGGATTGGACCAACGCCGTATGTTTATTACACCGAAAAAAGAGTGCATCCACAAAATGATTATAGCAGACCCGGATGGATGCGTGGTGAAAATTATTGCGCCGGCATGATTACCAATTGGGGTGCACACCATATCGATTGTGCGCACTGGGCCATGAACACAGAATATACGGGGCCCAAAGAAATTTGGGGCAATGCCGTGTATCCAACATCGGGCCTATGGGATGTGATGGGCGATTTTACTAGCTATGGTTTATATGAAAATGGGGTAAAAATGACCATTAGTACGGGGCTTCCTAATGGCATTAAATATGTAGGTACCGAAGGATGGATTTTTGTAACCAGGGGCGCTTATAAAGCAAGTGCTAGCGACCCTGTGGTGGCTTCGGGCCAAAAGGCTTTAACGGCTAGTAATGATAGTATTATTACTTCAGTAATTGGGGAAAATGAGGTTAACCTATACAGAAGCGACGAGCACCACGGCAACTGGCTGGACTGTGTAAAATCAAGAAAGCAACCTATTGCACCAGTAGAAGTAGGTCATAGATCCTGCTCTACTTGTATCGTGCACTCTATTGCCATGAAAACCAAGCGTAAACTCTACTGGGATGCCACCGATGAAAGGTTTATCAATGACGACGAGGCCAATGGATTGTTAAACCGTCCGCACCGGGCGCCTTATACCATCAAAGGGCTGTCTTAATACATAACTAGTTCACTATAAATTAGGTATAAAAACAACGTGTAAAAAATACAAAGTCGATAAATTTTAATGATATTTGGATAATATTTAAGGACACCAATTAAAATTATAGGCTCGTGTTAAAGCAACTTACTTTTCGACTTATTGTGTTTTCTCTCTTTGTTATTTTAGTGAGTGCAGCTTGTGGTAAAGGCAGTGGCGGTACTGGCGGCGGCGGTGTTACACCAACTCCTCCTACACCTCCAACTCCTACCGAAGACGCAATTGTTTTCACGTACGATATTGATCCAGGATCAAATATTTATGCAGCGCTAGGTACTACGCAAGAAGTAAAAATTTCAGTTACTTCTAAAATGCCAACAGCGGGTGTAATTACAGATATTGTTGTTAAAAAGGATTCTGATGGCTCAACCGTATCAAGTTCTACCCTAGCTGCTAGTACAATGGTGCCTATTAATGGTATGATTACTAATTTAGCAACCAACGTTGTATGCACAGCAACAATCACTGTAAAGTCTGCAACGACAGCTACCAATACGTCTACCAAAACTTTTAAGATAGCAAGAAAATAATTTTCTTAATCTCTAATGCAGCGTACACTAAATCCTGCTAACTGATTGTTGTTTGAAACGGTATATGTGCTTGGCGGAAAAACGACGTATGCTCTAGCAAATGTTGCATCAGAGTAATCACTTGACCAATAATGATGCCCAGAACCTCTATCTGTTAGCGTGCCTCCTTGATAAGCCAAATAACCGGCAGCATGTATTTTTAACACCGAAGTAAAATTTCCTGCATAACCATTCGTATTTTTAACTGCATTCCACTCTGCTAAATTGGGTATGCGCCAACCGGGGCCTAACTCAATGGTACAAGGGTCATTAGCAGGTTGCCAATCTTGAACCGGTGAAGCAATCGTTTTTGTCCAATGATTTGGCGTTCGTACGGTAGCGGTATGCTTTGTGCCATTTTTATGATTAAACTGCCAGTACCAACCACTTGCATCTTCTGTGGCATCTGTTGCACTACTTGCTTCGTTTGTAGCACCTAAATTAGATGTAATCCAACATTTACTAGCGCCACTAATGGTGGTTAATACAGTTTTATACGTTACCGTTTTTGCAACGGGCGCAACGCCGTCTTTTGTTACATGATTGATTGTAATATCATCGCCGCATACAAAAGTTCTGGTTTTTTTACCAGTCCTTTCAAGTCCTTCACCAGTTCCTACTTTTCCATTGGTGTTTACATGTGTAGATGCAACGTTACTAATTTTTCCATTGATAGTTAATTGCGCATTAACAGTATTAATCGAAAAAAATAAAACAAGGATACAAATAAGTGCACGCATAAAATATCTATTAATAATAATAATCAAACTGAATTCTATCAGCAAGTGTTAATATATAACTCGCATTATTTGCAGGCACATAGGTAAGTGTAGTGCCTACCAAAGTATACGCGTTATTACTTATTCTTACGCCGTTTATAAACATTTTAACTTTACTATTTACAGATTTGGTTTGGGTAAGTGTAAAAGATGTTTGGGAAGCGGTCGCACTAAATTCATCAGCTACTTCACGAACCAACGAAAAATCTGTTCCGTTAACGGCTGCTGTTACTGCATTAATTCCATTTCCTTTTACAATACCTGTGATAGTGCCAACGCCAGTTCCTCCTTTTGCAACAGCCAATATGCCCGTTAATTTAGCAGCGCTCACTGTTGCAATTTTTGCATCGGTAATGGAACCGTCTGCAATGGCAGTGGTAGCAATAGCTGCGTCGACATAGGTTTTAACAGCTTTTTGCGTCGGAAATAAAACATCACTCGTACCAAGTGTTGTGGTAACAGATTTATTAGACGCGTTTTCTTTTACATCTAAAGCGGCTTGTGTTAATGTGCTTATGGGTTTATTCAAATCAGTGGTGTTATCTACATTGTTAAGTGCTAAATTGGTTTTAGCAGCTGCGGCAGTACTAGCACCCGTACCACCATTTGCGATGGGAACAATACCTGTTATTTTATTTGCACTGATGCTTATAATTTTTGCATCAGTTATGGATGCGTCTGCAATAGCAGTAGCAGCAATAGCTGCGTCTACATAGGTTTTAACGGCTTTTTGCGTCGGAAATAAAATATCACTCGTACCAAGTGTGGTGGTGGTGGATTTATTTGCAGTATTCTCTTTTGTATTGAGCGCAGTTTGTGTTAATGTGCTAATGGGTTTATTTAAATCTGTGGTATTGTCAACATTGTTAAGTGCCAAATTGGTTTTTGCGGCGGCTACTGTACTAGCGCCCGTACCTCCATTTGCTACTGGAACAACACCAGTTATTTTACCCGCGCTTACACTTACAATTTTTGCATCGGTAATGGATCCATCGGCAATAGTTGCACCTGCTACTGCTGCATCTACATAGGTTTTATTGGCAGCATCTGTACCGGATGCGGGTTGATCGGTGAGTGTTATTTTTTTTGTGGCGGCTATCGTTAGATTACCCACAAGTGTACCACCATCTAAACGTAAATAACGTGCATCGGTGGATGCTTGGTTAGCTGTAATTTCTCTCCACACAGTCCCATCATAAATAAATGTTCTACCATTATTAGCTGGAGTAGGATCTGATGAAACGATATATATGTTACTATTTGCAGGCGTAGGAACCGTTCCAGAAAAATTACCTCCATTATAAATTCCTGTATAGGTTAAGCTGAGTGTGAGCACTAAATCACCATTAGCATCTGGAGCAATACCATTTACTTTTTTGATGGCTCCGGCTACATCATTAATAGGAATTGTTTCAGTCGTAGTAAATATAGATGCACCCGCTTTTACATACCCACTAGTAAGGGTTGCAGATCCGGTACCACCTTTTACAACAGGCACTATACCCGTTAATTTACCCACAGATAAGCTAACAATTTTTGCATCTGTTATAGAACCATCTGCGATAGCAGTGGTAGCAATGGCTGCGTCTACATAGGTTTTAACGGCGTTTTGGGTAGGAAACAAAACATCACTCGTACCAAGTGTTGTTGTACCAGATTTGTTGGCTGTATTTTCTTTGGTATCAAGTGCAGCCTGGGTTAGCGTACTAATGGGTTTATTTAAATCGGTAGTATTGTCTACATTTTCTAGTGACAAATTTGTTTTAGCAGCAGCGACAGTACTAGCGCCCGTTCCGCCATTTGCAACTGCAACAACACCTGTTATTTTACCTGCACTTACACTAATAATTTTTGAATCGGTGATGGAACCATCTGTAATTGAAACACCGGCTACCGCAGCGTCTACATAGGTTTTAACGGCGTTTTGGGTAGGAAACAAAACATTGCTCGTACCAAGTGTTGTGGTTGCGGATTTATTGGACGTATTTTCTTTTGCATCTAGTGCCGCCTGTGTAAGTGTGCTAATAGGCTTATTTAAATCAGTGGTATTGTCTACATTATTAAGTGACAAA
>CAJBRT010000179.1 GCA_903958045.1 uncultured Bacteroidota bacterium
ATAGATTTGCGTGTAGGAACTATTGTTGCCGCTTCTAAAGTTGAAAAAGCCGATAAACTCCTACAACTCAGTGTAGACCTAGGTTTTGAAACACGCACTATTGTATCTGGCATTGCACAGCATTTTGAACCAGAAAGTATTGTTGGAAAGCAAGTAACGGTAGTGGTTAATTTAGCGCCACGCAAAATGAGGGGCATCGAAAGCAATGGGATGATACTGATGGCCGAAGATGCCAATGGGAAATTACATTTTGTAAACCCTTCAGACAATATTAACCCAGGAAGTGGTGTGAGCTAATTAAGAATAGCTCACACACTCTTTATTTTCTTTATTGGTATAGGCTAGGCCTTTTTCTTTTAAAACTTCGGCAGGTACGCCATTCCACTTATTAGGAACATTACCCGCATAGCCTAAATCTTTAACACCCATTTCTGAAGTGTAAAAACCTGTAAGCGTTAAATCACGCATGAGGTTAAAAAAGGTTACACCTTGTTTGTTTTTGGGATCTGCTTTTTCTGGGTAGGCAATTTGATCCACCATTTTAATTTGATCTGCAGCAGAACAGTCAACAAATGCTTTGTCAAACTGCTTAAAGCACTGCATGTCAAGCCAGCGCAGACCACCACGCATAGGCGTTTGATGCTCTGGCATGTCTTTTACAATACAGGCAATAAACTCGGGCACTTTAGCCTCTGTGGCGCTTCCACTGATGGCATCTTTAGGTACGATGATATCTGAAAGCACGGTAATGGTAGCGAGTTCATGCGCTGTAAAAAATTCAGGCTCTGCTTCCACTTTTTTTAAGTGGTCTTTTTCTTCTTGCATACGGTCGGCTAGTAATGCTTCCGCGTCTGCAGCTACTTTTTTATCATCAGAACTTTTACAGGCCTGCACCACTACTCCCGTAGCAACGGTACCTACAACAAGGGCTTTGATGGATTTTCTTCTGTCCATAATAATCGTATTAAAAGTTACAGATTTTGTTTTTTAAGTTGGTCGATGATGTATTCGCTTGCACGCATACTGAGCGCCAAAATGGTCCAAGTAATGTTTTTATCCGCTTGAGATGTGAACTGACTTCCGTCTACACAAAACAAGTTTTCACAATCATGCGCCTGACTCCATTTATTAAGCACCGATGTTTTTTTATCGTTACCCATACGTGCGGTTCCTGCTTCATGAATAATATTTCCTGGATTTGAAAGACCATAATTGTTAGACGCATCATCATCTCCACCCCAAGTAATAATAGCACCCATATTGTGCATGATTTCTTTAAAGGTTTCCTTCATGTGCTTGGCCTGATTGATTTCATAATCAGAATGCTTGGTATGGAAACGAAGCACCGGAATACCATATTTATCAACCACAGTAGGATCAATTTCACAATAGTTATCGATGGTTGGAACGGCTTCACCTCTTCCTCCCATACCTACGCTAGCGCCATAAAAAAAGCGTGCGTCTTCTTTTAAGGAAGCACCATATCCACCCGCTTCTTTTGTTTTACCATGCACAGCAAATTTTCCATTCAGA
Organism: uncultured Bacteroidota bacterium; assembly: GCA_903958045.1. Taxonomy (GTDB): domain Bacteria; phylum Bacteroidota; class Bacteroidia; order Chitinophagales; family Chitinophagaceae; genus Sediminibacterium. Next base: position 1,534 of record CAJBRT010000179.1, read on the forward strand.
CCTTGCATGCCAAAACCAAAACCATAAGAAGGTTGCGTCATACCACCCCAATACTCAATGTGGTATCCACGTGGAAAGTCTAGTTTTGCTTTTTTATTATCAAGCCACCATGGTGTGTAAATATGCATACCACCTACGCCATCTTCGTTGTAACGTTTGCGGTCAAATAAATCTGGAAGCACACCACCTAGTGCAGCACCGGTAGAATCGTGTAAGTATTTACCTAGTACGTTACTACTATTTGCAATTCCATTTGGATGACGTTGTGATTTTGAATTGAGCATTAAGCGTGCTGTTTCGCAAGCACTTGCTGCAAGTACCACCACACGGCCTTGTACTTGATATTCTAGTCCATCCATTTTATTTACATACGCCACACCTGTTGCCTTACCTTCTTTGTTGGTAAGCACTTCACGTGCCATGGCTTGGGTAATTACGTCTACATTACCTGTTTGAACCGCAGGTCTGATAAGCGCAGTAGAGGATGAAAAGTCTGCGGCGATTTTACAACTTCTGTTACACTGTCCACAATAAAAACACTCGCCTCTATCTTTATTAATTTGTTTGGTTAAAATAGAAAGGCGTGAAGGATACACAGGTATACCTGCACTCACCGCCGCTTTTTTCATGTATAATTCATGAAGCCTTGGTTTTGGTGGCGGCAGGAAAATACCATCCGGATCATTTTCCAATCCTTCATTGGTACCAAACACACCCAATAGTTGATCTATTTTATCGTAATAAGGTTTTACATCTTCGTAACCAATAGGCCAGTCTGCACCAAGTCCATCAATGCTATGACGTTTAAAATCTTTTGGACCAAAACGTAGTGAGATACGTCCCCAGTGATTGGTTCTTCCTCCCATCATACGCGCACGCCACCATTCCCATTTTTGAGAACCTTCGGCCATGGTATACGGCTCACCATCAATTTCCCAACCCCAAAAACAACCATCAAATTCACCAAACGGACGGTACTTAGAACTTGCACCACGACGTTTAGATTCCCATGGATTTTTTAATTGAGAAGAATGCTTTACTGGATCATAATCTGCGCCTGCTTCTAATAAGCAAACTTTAAGGCCCGCACTCGCTAAAACGTAAGCTGCCATACCACCACCAGCACCCGATCCCACAATGACTGCGTCGTATTGCTTTGCCGTTTTTTTAATTTGAAATTCTCCCATATGAAAAAGTTTTTACAGGTATTGTTTAGCAAGAATGAAAATAAGATTTTTTGAGCAAAAAAAACCGCTCCAAATGATTTTGGAGCGGTTTTGTGAAAATTGATTCAAAGTCTGTTTAACTAGCTACAACCCATGCTGTTTCCGCAGTTTAAACACTTGTAGCAAGTACCACTTCTGATGGTGATATGTCCGCAAGTATTACATGCCGGAGCGTCTGATTGCATGTTTTTTGCTGCTGCATTTACAGCGTCCATGCCAGCTGGAGCTGCTGCTGTAGCTGTAGCTGCAACATGTTGTAGTTTTTGTGCAGGAGCCGGTGCAGTAGCAGGCGCTGTTACGCGGATGCTGCTTAATTCTGGCTTACCTAGTAAAGTAGCTTCACCATCTTCTCCTCCTGTATTTTCTACCTGAGGGCGGTCTAATACGTGTACTAAATCGGTTCTATTTAAGTACTCGTAAGCTAGTGCTCTAAATACGAAGTCTACCAGTGAAGTAGTGGTTTTAATATTTGGATGATCTACCATACCAGAAGGTTCAAACTTGGTAAATACAAACTTCTCTACAAACTCTTCTAGAGGCACACCATATTGTAAGCCCACAGAAATAGCGATCGCAAAGCAGTTCATAAAGCTTCTTAAAGTAGAACCTTCTTTTGCAAGATCAATAAAGATTTCACCTAATGTTCCATCTGCATATTCTCCTGTGCGTAAGAAAATAACTTGTCCGCCAATTTTTGCTTTTTGCGTAAAGCCTCTGCGCTTAGAAGGAAGTGATTTCTTTTCTACGATGCCAGACAACAAGCGTTTTAATTTGGTATCTGTAGAAGCGTTCATTCTTTTTTGAACCTCTTCTAATAATTCTTCTACCGTTAATTGACCTAAATCAACAATGCTTGAGCCTGCCTCAACACCAGCTACATCAGCTGTTTCAGCAGCTTCTGCGGTTGTGTCATCGGTTTTCTTTTTCTTGTCAGATTTGTTACTTAATGGTTGACTTAATTTAGAACCATCTCTATAAATCGCGTTTGCTTTTAAGCCTAATTCCCAACTTAACATGTAGCTATCAGAAATATCAGATACGCTTGCTTCGTTTGGAAGGTTGATGGTTTTTGAAATCGCACCAGATAAGAATGGTTGACAAGCACCCATCATTCTGATGTGACCATGTGCGTGAATATAACGCTCACCTTTTTGACCACACTTGTTCGCGCAATCAAATACAGATAAATGTTCGTCTTTTAATAATGGCGCACCTTCGATGGTCATGGTACCACATACATAATCATTTGCTTCTGCAATTTGATCTTCTGTGAATCCAATCGCTTCTAATAAATTGAAGCTCCAGTCTGCATATTCTTCTTCTTTAAATCCTAAGCGCTCCATACAAGCATCGCCTAGTGTAAAGCGGTTGAAAATAAATCCAATTTCGAATGCAGATTTTGCTGCACCATTTAATTTATCAATTTCTGCTTGTGAAAATCCTTTTGCTAATAAAGCCGCAGAATTCACGTGTGGCGCACCTTCGAAGCTTGCATGACCCACTGCATAATTTACAATCGCATCCACTTCCGCTGGCGTGTATTTTAAATTCTTTAACGCTTGTGGTACAGATTGGTTGATGATTTTGAAATAACCACCACCTGATAATTTCTTGAACTTAACAAGCGCAAAGTCAGGCTCCACACCCGTTGTATCGCAATCCATTACAAGACCAATGGTTCCTGTTGGTGCAATTACCGTTGTTTGTGCGTTTCTGTAACCATATTTTTCACCTAGTTGTACCGCGTCATCCCAAGCTTTGGTTGCCGCTTTTAATAATACATCTGGAGTATATTTTGCTTTGATTCCCTGAGGCTTAATTTCTAATCCTACATACGCATCATCTGCATCGTAAGCAGCAGCACGGTGGTTGCGCATTACGCGAAGCATGTCTTCTTTGTTTTCTTCGTACTTATCAAAAGCACCTAAAAACGAAGCCATTTCTGCAGAAGTTTTGTAAGCAATACCTGTCATGATAGCGGTGATGGCACCAGCAATACCACGCGCTTCTTCAGAATCGTATGCAATACCACTTACCATTAACATAGAACCAAGGTTGGCAAAACCTAAACCTGTTGTTCTGTAATCGTAAGACAATTGTGCCACTTCTTTAGAAGGGAACTGCGCCATCAAAATAGATATTTCGAGTACAGTCTGCCATAATCTTGTTGTGTATTCGAAACCTTCTACATCAAATGAGTTATCGTCTTCATTGAAGAATTTACGAAGGTTGATAGAAGCCAAGTTACAAGCAGTATTGTCTAGGAACATGTACTCCGAACAAGGGTTAGAAGCATTGATACGACCACCTTTAGGGCAAGTATGCCACTCGTTAATAGTAGTATCATATTGTGTTCCTGGATCAGCACAACGCCATGCCGCTTCAGAAATCGCATCCCATACTTTACGTGCAGGAATCGATTGCATGGTACGACCATCGGTACGCGCTTTTAAATCCCAATTGCCATCTTCTTTTAATGCTTTAAAAAAGGTATTAGGAATACGTACTGAGTTGTTTGAGTTTTGACCCGAAACAGTTGCATACGCTTCCCCTTCGTAACTATTATCATAACCAGCTGCAATAAGTGCCGCTACTTTGTTCTCTTCTTGAACTTTCCAGTTAATAAAGTCCATGATTTCTGGATGATCTAAATCCAAACAAACCATTTTAGCCGCTCTACGTGTTGTACCACCGGATTTGATAGCACCTGCAGCACGGTCTCCAATTTTAAGGAAACTCATTAAGCCGCTAGAAGAACCTCCACCAGATAATTTTTCGTTTGCACCTCTAATTTGAGAGAAGTTGGTACCTACCCCAGAACCATATTTGAAAATACGCGCTTCACGAGTCCATAAATCCATGATACCGCCTTCATTTACTAAGTCGTCGCTCACGCTTAGAATGAAGCAGGCATGTGGTTGTGGACGCTCATACGCACTTGTTGAACGCTTTAATTGTTTGTCCGTTGGATCTACATAGTAGTGACCTTGTGCACCACCCGTAATACCATAGCTTTCGTGAAGTCCAGTATTGAACCATTGTGGCGAGTTAGGCACACAAGCTTGGTTTAAGATACTATATACGAGTTCCTCATAAAATACTTGTGCATCTTGCTTAGTTGCGAAATAACCATAACGCTCTCCCCATACTCTCCAACAGTTTGCCATACGGTGTGCAACCTGCTTCACCGTCGTTTCTCTACCTAGTGAACCATCGGTTTGAGGAACACCCGCTTTTCTAAAATATTTTTGTGCTAAGATATCCGTAGCAATTTGGCTCCATTGTTTAGGAACTTCTACGTTTGTCATTTCAAATACCTTTTCACCATTTGGGTTTTTGATTACGCTATCACGGTAGTCGTACTCAAATTGATCAAAAGGAGATACACCATCTTTGGTGAATCGGCGGCTAAACTGTAAGCCTTTTTTTGTGCGAGCGTTGGCCATACTGGGTGTCGATTTAAACGAATTATTTAATGGGCTCCCGAATTCATAACAAATTGTTAAGCGGTTGACGAAAATATCTTTACATAGGCAGAAAACAACACCCTAAATATTAACAGGTTGTGGATAAGGAATTTGAACATTTTGAGAGTTCAAATCAGGCCTGAATTTGACCCATTTTCCCCCAAATGTTAGCAACAAAAAAAATAATATTTGGGTTGATTTGCACTTTTTCCCTTAATAAAATAGGCGGTTTTGGCCCATTTTTACATGACTCATTGAAAATGAAGCAGTAACGGATACCAATAATGGTAAAAACCATAAACAAATGGCCGATAATTGCATTTAACAAAAACTTTTCTGCATTTTTGCAGGACTACTATTGTACCACTTCATGAACCCAAACGTTTATTTACAGCTACTGGAATCAAAAAAAGCAGGTCGCCCGCTTTTTACGGTTTTAATAGACCCAGATAAGGTAGATGCCAAAAGTCTAGAACATCTGATAGGATTGGGTTTAGAGGCAAAAGTAGATTACTTTTTTGTAGGCGGAAGCCTTGTGATTTCCAACCATTTAGATGCTTGTATTCAGCAAATAAAAGCAGCCTGCAACATCCCAGTCATCTTATTTCCAGGATCTCCATCGCAGGTGTCCAAATACGCAGACGCCTTACTATACTTGTCTTTGATATCAGGCCGTAACCCCGAATTACTCATTGGGCAGCACGTGATTAGTGCACCATTTGTAAAAAAATCTGGCCTCGAAATCATGCCAACGGGTTATATGGTAATTGATGGTGGTGCACCTACTACGGTTTCTTATATTTCAAATGCAGCGCCCATTCCATCCAATAAACATGAAATCGCCATGTGCACTGCTATGGCAGGTGAAATGCTTGGCATGAAGCTCATATATATGGATGCAGGCAGTGGTGCACAAACGCCCATTACAGAGGCTATGATTAGCGCTGTGGCTGCTTCCATTAACATCCCACTGATAGTAGGTGGTGGTATCACAGATCCTGAAAAAGCATACCTGAACTGCAAAGCAGGCGCCAATATGATTGTTATTGGTAATGCGATTGAAAAAGACCCAAGCCTCATTAAAGAAATGAGTGCTGCGATTCACGCATCGGGCAAAATAACATCGGAATAATTTCTCTTTTTTCGTGTATTTAACGCAGATTTTAATGGATTGTTAAATGTGCGGGGAATACAGGCTCATGTTGTAACTTAACATCATATGTTGCGGTTGTGAATGATCTATCCTAGATCTATTTGATAACATAAACCAACCCCTATGCGAATCAACAACATGTTACCCGTTACCCTAATTGCAGCTAGTCTTTTCATGGCTAGTAGCCTTTACGCACAAACAAGTACAAGTACAAGTACAAGTAAATTCAAGCCTAAGCCTACGTACACGGCGCACTTATCTGTGGGGCAGGTGTTTTTTGGCACAGGTGATATTAATGGTTATGGACTTTTAGTAGCGGTAGAAAAATCTGTTTTTAAAAAATCGGTACGGCCTTTTCCAGCTTTTCAAGTTGGCTTTGGCCTCAATTTTGAAACAGGCATTAGAAAGCCTATCAATATTTTATATCCCAATGGTGATTTTGAAGAATCTAGTTATGGTCAAACCAGCAAAACATCAGGCTGGGCAACCTTTAAATACCACCCTTTCAAACATTCGATGGATGGATTTAGTGTGACACTAGGACCAACATTAGGGATTACACAATCAACTTCGGAAAAAAGTAGAAGTTTTACTTACGATCCATTTTATGGTGTCATTCGAAAATCAGTCCTTGTAACAGAAAATCATTTTGGCATGGGCTACCGCATTGCGGTGCAACAACAATTTGCCATCAAGGATCATTATTTTATTGGCTTTCGTGCCGATTTTTCAAACGATGTACACGGTGATGTTAATACCTATTTAGGAGGTAGCCTGAGTTATCGTTTTTAAAAAAAGTTTGTCTTTGTTATTATACAATAACCGGCCCTTCGGGCCGGTTATTTTTTTATCTCCATAATTTTTTTTCCCCAATAAAAATTATTGCAACTGCGGAAAATATCAGAACTAATTCGCATCCTTATTTCCCAATAGTATTGATAAACATTTATGCGGTTTCACGTAACATAAACAGTGTTTTAATTGAATAGGTTACACTAGATAGCTATCCAACCACATTCTATTCACTTTAAATTAAGCACTATGTTATTAAACGTAAAAAAAGGCTTGCTTGCACTAACCCTTCTTACTGCTGTGATCAGTTGTAAAAAAAATGCAATCGACTACCAAAACGGCGGTGTCGATGAAAGTAAAGTATACCAAAAACCAATTACTTATGACCAAATCGAACTCGTTAGTAACCTCGAAAAAATTACCCTGATTTTAGAGGACCTCTACAAAGAAAAAAAGAACCTGAAACTCGTTAATGCGGCTATTTATGCAAAAGCCTACACCGACGAATCGGTTTTACTAAAAGACCTCATCAACCCCATGCATAGCATCCTACCAGGCAATAAAAAATTTGTTGCGTTGTGTAGTAAATGGAATGTAAGCTTGCAAGATTTTTCGGATGCTTTTTGGAAAGCCGCGCGCATGAAAAACGATACCAAGCTGTTTGATTTTTTAGACTTTGTTCAAAACAAACACCTCCCAATTCAAAACCTAAGTAACAACCAATTCATTGTCAACGATCAAAACCAAAGTAGCCAAGTAAGTATTTACTTTCCGTACAGTGCCGAGTTTGACATAAGCGCAAGTGGCGATAGTTATGGCCCTGTTGCCAGTTTAGTGGCCGCCAGCGCAGAAGCCGACGAAGCACTGGGTTTTCAGCCTTATTATAGTGGGGGTACTTTACTTGAATACCGCCCTGTTGTTGTCAATGACGAATATGTATTTTCCCATCCTACCCATATTGTGGGCATTAATGGTATCGAACCCTACGAAACACAGGACGCCGCTTTAAATCCGCCTACGGTTACAACACCTCCTAATGTAAACCGTGTATATGTGGGTGACGCTATTTGCAAAGCCCAATATGATAGGCTGATTAGCTTTACAGGGAATGGTGGCGGTTCCGAAATTGCTTACTGCAGGGTTAGTGGTTACTTAAAATTAGTAGGGCATCAAATCACTGAATTTGAAGACAAAACATCGGTTAAATTCGCGCGCGGTACTATTCGTAAAAAAGAGTGGCTGCGTGTTTATGCAGTTTGGGATGCCGATTGGGTAGCTGAAAATAAAGAGCAGGTTTTTGCCATCTATGAAGACGACAATAATTCAGAAATCACATTTACCGGTTCACTTAGCACCACTGTTAAAGTAGCTGCTGGCACAACAATCGATGGCAGTATCGACTATCAAATTAAAAGAAGCTCTCAGGATGAAATTATCAAGCAACTAAAAATATCGCGCGGCTCCTATTTTGCTGGCGCCCTCAGAAATCAAGGATGGGGCTTTGGTATTGATAAATCATTTTTACCAGTATCTGCTACACATGGTTGGCCATTTTATGACGCTGTTTCAGATGGCGGGGCTAATGTGGGTTGGACCTGGCCTTATGACGGATATTAATAGAAAATAAAAATGATCAAGTAAGTAACTAACAAGCCAACCCGAGTACTAGTAACCATCCTTATTCGCTGGGTACAAAATAGTAGTAAGGTTGGCTTGTTTTCTATTTTAAATCGGCGGTATTCACACGCGTTGGCGTGTCTTTACCACTTACAATACCTCTTGCACTAAGTGCAATGGCCTTGATAATTCTTGTCATATTATCTATATCGATCGTACCAATTTCATCGGTTGCTTTATGGTAATACGGGTCTGTATCAATTTTAGTAGTAGAAATGGTATGGGCTGGAACACCAAGCCTAGCAAGGGTTGCATTGTCTGAACGGTAGAATAAATTTTGAGCAGGATACGGATCCGGATAAAATGTAAAATCGGTACCTTCTAAATTTGCTTGTAAAATTTTACCCATATCCGTTTTATCGTATCCGGTAATAAACGCCGAGTTTTTACCCCACTTACTTTCAGATCCAATCATTTCTAAATTAAACATGGCCATTACTTTTGCCGGATCCAATTGATTTGAAAAATAAGTAGCGCCAAAACCACCTACTTCTTCTGCGGTAAATGCAGCAAATACAAGTGTACGCTCGTTGTTGTTTGCCGCTTTATAATATTTTGCAAGCACCATCATCGCTGTGGTACCGGCTGCATCATCATTAGCGCCATTAAAGATTGAATCGGCAACAACATTACCATTTCTATCTTTACTAGTAATACCCAAATGATCGTAATGGCCACTAAAAATTACGATTTCGTCGGGTCTAGATTTTCCAGGTAGCACACCCACCACATTGGCAAGTGGCATTTCAGTAATTTCATGCTTGGCTTCAATACTGTAGCTAGCAGGAGTTGAAGCGCTCAACACAAACACCACCGATTTGTCAGATTTGAATAAATTAGATTTAAGTCTCGTTAAACCACTAAATGTTTTTGCAAAACTAGTATCCACAATGACAAGTGCATTCTTTTTTAAACCCGCAAGCTTGCGTGCTTCACCCATTAAGTTGGCGGTTTTTCCAATCGTTATTTTTTCATAACCAGATGTTTCATTGATTGAAATTGAAGGCTGTGTAGTCACCACTACAATGTCTTTTTTATCAAGTGCAGCACCATCAAAACTTCCTGATGCGCCTAAAAACTTGGTACGCACCATGGCAAAAGATTGCAGGTAAGAACCACTGTTATTGAGGGTTTTAAGCCCGGTAGCTTTAAACTCATCTGCTATAAATGCAGCTGCTTTTTCGATACCAGGGGTAAAAGTTCGACGCCCCTGCATATCATCTGCTGCAAGGATGGTTTCGATGCGACTTACCTCTTTTTCTTTGATGAGTTTATCAATGTTTTGCGACTGTGCGCTAAAAACAAGCAGTAAACCAAGAATAAAAATATTTATTTGTTTCATAGGTATCATTTGAATGTATTTGATGTAGAAGCCTCTAAAATACGGCTATTTATTTGGATGATTATAAGCTCATCATTTCTTTGAACTTAACGGTTTGACGTCTACTCACTTCAATTTTTTCGCCACCCTTTAATTCTACAATGAGTCCGCCATTAAAGTAAGGCTCAATTTTATCGATCCAACGCAGGTTAATAATATGCTTGCGATTGGCTCTAAAAAACATGCGGTCATCTAGGCGCTCTTCCAGCGCATTTAAAGATTTTAAGATGAGCGGCTTATTGCCATCAAAAAAAACTTTGGCATAGTTACCTACGCTTTCAAAAAGCCTGATTTCACCCAGTTTCACAAACCAACAGCGTTCTCCATCTTTCACAAACACTTGGTCAATTTCTGTTAATGGGCCCCTATTGTTACCATGAAACCCAACTTGCTCTTTAAACAGTTCGGCTTGTAATTTTTGTATCGCGTCGGAGAGGCGCTTGGGCTCAATGGGTTTTAATAAATAATCGAGTGCATTGACTTCAAAGGCTTTAATGGCATAATCATCGTAAGCGGTTGTAAAAATGACTTTGGGCGCGCGCTCTACTTCTGCGAGTAAATCAAATCCTGTTTTACCGGGCATTTGAATATCTAAAAAAATTAGATCGGGATTGTGCTGTTCAATTTTTTCAATGCCTTCATCTACGTTTGACGCTTCGTCAAGTACTTCAATGTCGGAATGATCTAATAATAATTTTTTTAGCTCATTACGCGCGAGTCTTTCGTCATCAATAATAATTGCTTTAATGGCCATAATACGTTCTATTAAAATTATTTACTGTTTGCAGCTAAAGGAAGTCTTACAACTGCCTCCACCATATTATCCTTTGTATTTTGAATCAAAAATTCTGCTTTATCACCAAAGAGTAAACCGAGTCTATTTTTAGTGCTGCTAATGCCAAAGCCACTATTATCAATATCTAAATCACTGTCTATGGCGCCGGTATTTTTGATAATAATTTCGTGGTGTTCATTTTTAAAATCGGAATAAATTTCAACAACACCGCCTTCTCTTTGCTTACCAATACCATGCTTGATAGCGTTTTCTACAAGGGTTTGCAGCATCATAGGGGGCACGGGCTGGTCAAGCGTATCTTCATCAATATGGTATACCACGCGTAACCTACTTTCAAACCGAATGGTTTCAAGCGCTAAATAATCTTTTACTATCGAAAGCTCTTTTTCGAGCGTTACCGTTTCAAGTTTCTCGGCTTGCATACTACTGCGCAAAATATTACTCAGCTCTGTAATGGCGGTTCTAGCACGTTCTGGATTTTCGTCCACAAGGGCTCTAATACTATTGAGTGCATTAAAAATAAAATGCGGATTGATATGCGCTTTAATGGTTTTTAATTCAAGCTCTTTTACCAGAGTTTCAAGTCTTACTTTTTGAATTTCATTCATTCGCCCTAGCTGCACATAATGCCATACATAATAAATACAAACCCAAATAAAGATCATGGGCGAATCAAAAATTAAATTGGAAAAGAAACGGGTACTTACAGAAAATTTAATTTTAGGATCATATAGGCCAACCCACTCC
>CAJBRT010000180.1 GCA_903958045.1 uncultured Bacteroidota bacterium
CCACCTAAGGCTTTACCAAGTGTACCTGTAATAATATCTACCCTACCCATCACGCCTTTTAATTCGTGAACGCCTCTTCCCGTTTTTCCTAAAAATCCAGATGAGTGACATTCGTCTGTCATTACCAGCGCCTCATATTTTTCAGCCAATTCAACAATTTTATCCAATTGAGCAATGGTACCATCCATAGAAAAAGCACCATCTGTTACAATAATTTTTTGTTGCGCGCCAGCAGCGATGGCTTCTTTTAATTTTATTTCTAAATCATCCATCGAATTGTGCTCATAACGGAAGCGCATAGACTTTGTAAGCCTTACGCCGTCAATAATAGAAGCATGATTTAGTGCATCAGAAATAATGGCATCTTTTTCACCAAATAGCGGTTCAAATACACCCCCATTCGCATCAAATGCTGCGGCATATAAAATGGTATCTTCTGTTCCTAAAAATTCCGATATTTTTTGTTCGAGTATTTTATGAATGTCCTGTGTACCACAAATAAAACGTACGGATGATAAACCAAATCCATGTGAATCAATAGCCGCTTTGGCAGCTTCAATAACTTTTGGATGAGATGATAAACCAAGGTAGTTGTTGGCACAAAAATTCAAAACCTCTTTTCCACCTGCAATGGTAATTTCAGCCGCTTGCGGTGATGTAATAATTCTTTCGTTCTTAAATAGTCCAGCTTCTTTAATCGCTTCTAACTCTTTAACCAACACCGGTTTAAATTGATCGTACATAAATTACTTTGTTGTATTGTAATTGAAATATTCTGGTAAATTATTTACAATGGTAGCTGTCATACTTGATAAATCGTAAGCAGGCTTCCAGTTCCAGTCTTTTCTAGCAACAGTATCATCGATACTATTGGGCCAACTATCGGCAATTTGTTGTCTAAAATCAGGCTGGTATTCAATTTCAAAATTCGGATAAAAAGCCAATATGCTCTCATAAATTTCTTTTGGAGAAAAACTCATCCCCGAAATATTATAACTCGTTCTAATGCTTAAACTTTCTTTATCTACATCCATTAATTGTAATGTAGCGTTAATGGCATCATCCATATACATCATAGGCAAATAAGTGTCCTTATTTAAAAAACAAATAAACTTTTCAGATAGCGCCGCTTTATGATAAATATCAACCGCATAATCTGTTGTACCACCACCTGGTAAAGATTTATAGCCAATTAAACCCGGGTATCTAATGCTTCTAACATCTACGCCGTAGGTATTGTAATAATATTCGCACCAATGTTCACCCGCTAATTTAGAAATCCCATACACCGTGTTAGGATCTTTAAATGTTTGTTGAGGCGTTTGTTCATGAATAGTGTTAGGACCAAAAACAGCAATCGAACTAGGCCAAAATACTTTATCTATTGTATGTGTTTTAGCTACTTCTAATACATTGAGAAGCCCAACCATATTTAAATCCCATGCTTGCAAAGGATTTTTTTCGCCAGCCGCAGAAAGTATTGCAGCCAAGTGATAGATTTGAGTAACACTATGTGTTTCGACAATTAAAGCGAGCGCCGCTTTATCCATTACGTTTAATGTTTCAAATCCGCAATAACTAAATTTTGTTTTTACCGCGTCCTGAAAATCAGTAGCAATGACATTTTCATTACCGTACTTTTCTGCCAAAGCTTTGGTAAGCTCTGTACCCAATTGCCCGCCAGCACCAATAACCAATATCTTTCCCATTAACGAATGTTTGTTATTATTTGTGAAATTAAGTTATTCCCTTTTAAACGCAAATTTTGAAGCAAAAAACTTGGATTTTAGACGCTTATAATCTTACAATAAAAGCCATCGTGGCAGCGGTATGATTTCCGTGCTGCTCAGTGTACTTGAATATCGGATCTTTTGAAGCATAACGCTTGAGCTCTGCACGCCAAAGCATTTTGGGCGAGATTTGATAATCATAATTTATAGATGCCCCAAAACTTTGATAGCCATTAAGTGTAGCCGTAGGAATGATGATTTCATTTTTATCATGATAATACTCTACCCTAGCAGCAATAGTATGCTTACTATTAAGCTTAATTTTTGAAATAATAACAGGCGTATACCAAATAGCAGTATTAGTTTGTTTTGATTTTTGAGTGCCTATATCAAAGCCAACTATAAATGAACTACGTTCCGACGCATCATAAATAGCGTACAAATTATGAAAAGTTCTACATGCATTTATGGGATTAAGATGTACACTCCCAATAAAATTACCGTAGTTGAAGGTGAGGTTTTTAGCGGCTTTATAATTTACTTGAACACCTACACTCGGTGTAAAATTTGAATTTGGTATTTCGATTTTTTGCCACCCGTTAAGCACTAAAAAAGCGATATACAAATTTTGCTTTGGGTCGGTATAACTTACCTTAATACCCGACTC
>CAJBRT010000181.1 GCA_903958045.1 uncultured Bacteroidota bacterium
ATGATTGGACTTGAAATTAAAATTAGGAGCCCTAAACACTGGATTAAAGCGCCAGATAAAATAGCTGAATGCGGCTAACAATAAAATAGCACCCGTACCAAAGGTACCCGTCCATTTTTGTAAGAATGAAGTAAACAACTCCCCTACGGCACCACCCCAAGAAAATGAACTTGCAGAAGCTACAAATGCAAAAGCTGTACTCAACAAGAGTAAACCAACCAGCACATAACGCGCATTGCGCCAAAGACTAAATATTTTTTTACCAAAAATTAAATTAACACCCAGCACAAAAAAGAACGTACAAATTAAATAAGAAGCAAGTCCAAAACCTTTGTAAAATAAAGAGTGTGCCACATAAGCACCTAACACACCTAACAAATTACTTACGCGCAACCCATTTTCTGCGAAAATTTTAATTCCAAACTGATGCACTTTATCTTGGTCTTCTTGCCAAGTAAATAAATAAGAAGTGAAGGCAACAAATAAGAATCCTGCAAACAACAATGTTACGGAGCCAATTATTTTAGTGGTACGCTCGTCTTTAACAACTTCCGTAACGGTTACTTCTGTTTCCGTATCTGGCGTTAACTGCTCAGGATCGGGAGGAGTGGTTGCTTTCTTTCTTAAACTATTTGCCATGGAAACAAATATAAGTTAAGGGGACCGGTCTATCACCGGATACGGGCCGATGTGCAAAAATGCTAAACGGACTTGGAGTTTTCCACGCTTGGCAGTTGAGAGAGCGCTAATAGCACCCAGGCGATCATCCAAAGCAGGCCACCCATTGGCGTTATAACGCCTACCCATGGTAATCCTTCGATGCCTAAAAAAGGCTTTGCCACTATAAAATATAAGGACCCAGAAAAAAGTACAATGCCATCAATAAAAAACAGCCCTGCCCTAGTCAGTAGCTTTTGCTGCTTTGGAGATGCCGCTTTATTCATTAAGATACCCGTTATTAGTAATGCCACCACATGATACATTTGATAGCGGACCGCTGTTTCATAAGTAATGAGTGCTGATGGTGATAACACTGCTTTTAGTGCGTGTGCGCCAAACGCACCAAGGGCCACTGTTAATGCCCCTAAAAAAGCAGCAATAGAAATAAAATATTTAGATAGCATGATTTATAATTTTGAAAGGGCTTTTTTAAAACTGTCGGCGGTAATGGTATCTTCTTGTAAATGAATGTGAGCAGCGCTATAAAATGGCAACCTAGCTTCTCGTTGCTTTTCTAAAAAAGACAACAGCTCCGCGTCCGATAACTTAGCAATTAAAGGGCGGTGCGCTTTTTCGGGCGCTAGCCTTGCCGCAATAACAGGTAAGGGTTCATCGAGCCAAATGGTAATCCCTTGCTTATTCATCCAGGCCATATTATCAAAAAAGCATGGGGCTCCACCGCCGGTGGCGAGCACGTAGGTCTTTTTTTGATCAAACCATTTTAAAACTGACGATTCTACTTTTCGAAAATACTCCTCCCCATCTTCTGTAAATATTTCGGCAATCGTTTTTTCTTCTTTTACCTCAATTAAGTAATCTAAATCGTATCCGCCGGTCTTATATTTTTTAGCCAACTGCTTAGTCCAGTAACTTTTGCCCGACCCCATCAACCCTATTAAAAAAATTTTCATGCC
>CAJBRT010000182.1 GCA_903958045.1 uncultured Bacteroidota bacterium
AGCATCTTTCCAACCGTTAAAACTAAAACCTTCTCTAGATAATCCAGAGCCTGAAGCAACCGTGAAAGTGCCACCAGTTAATTTGCTTGATTGTGTCGGAACAGATCCTGTTCCAAGTGTTCCTGAATTGTAAGTAACTGTGTACAACTGTGAAATAGTAAATGATTGACTAACTTGAGTTGCCGCTGAATAAATATCATCTTGGGCTTGATTTGCTCGAATTGTGCAAGTACCTGCTGCAACAATATGAACTGTTGTTCCTGAAACTGTGCAGTAAGAATTATTTGCAGAAGAAATAACGACTGAACTTGTTGAAGCACCTGGTGTTACCGAAACTGTGAAATCAGCAGAACCAGTATCTTTGTCAGAAATTGAATCAAGGGTTATAGTTTGTGCCACTCGATTAACAGTAAAGCTTTGACTCACTTGAGATGCTGCGAAGTAACTAGCATCTCCTGCCTGATTCGCGTTGATTGTGCAAATTCCAGCTTTTAAAATATCGACTGTTCCACTAGTTGTTACTGTACAAATTGTTCCAGTGGCAGGTGAAAAAGAAACAGTTAAACCAGAAGATAATATTGCAGCTTTTAACTGTGCAATATCAGCTGCATCAACAAGTGTATGATTCACAGCAGGCACAGGATCTTGCCAAATTAAAACTTCAGCAGGCACTTCTGATCCTACGTATCTAGCACGAGGACCCATATCACGGTGTGTTAATTTAAACCAAGCTCTTGCAAACGCATCCGCAAACTGATCTGGATTTTCGTAAAATCTTTTTGAAATAGGTGCGTATGCAGGATCCAATATCAACGCTAAGTCGGTGGTTAGCATAGTTGGCGCATGTGACAATGATGGATCATGTGCATCTGGCACGGTGCCAGCACCTCCTCCATTTTTTGGCTTCCACTGATGTGCCCCAGCAGGGCTTTTAACAAGCTCCCATTCAAACTTAAATAAGTTTTCGAAATAGTTATTACTCCACTTTGTTGGTGTTGTAGTCCAAGCACCTTCTAAACCAGAAGTGATGGTATGAACACCACTACCTGTTCCAAATGTATTTTTCCAACCAGTAGCTTGCTCTTCAATACTTGCACCTGCTGGTTCTTTACCTACATATTTTCCTGGATCAGCAGCACCATGTGTTTTACCAAATGTGTGACCACCAGCAATAAGGGCAACTGTTTCTTCATCATTCATGGCCATACGTGCAAATGTTTCTCTAATATCTTTTGCAGAAGCAATAGGATCAGGATTGCCGTTAGGACCTTCTGGATTTACATAAATTAAACCCATTTGTACCGCAGCCAATGGATTTTCTAAATCTCTATCGCCACTGTAACGCTTATCACCTAACCACTCACGCTCAGAACCCCAATACACATCTTCGTGTGGTTCCCAAACATCTTCTCTTCCACCTGCAAAACCAAAGGTTTTGAAGCCCATAGATTCTAGCGCACAGTTACCTGTCAAGATCATTAAATCACCCCATGATAATTTTTTACCATACTTCTTTTTGATAGGCCATAAAAGTAAACGAGCCTTATCTAAATTGGTATTATCAGGCCAGCTATTAAGTGGTGCAAAACGAAGCATACCTGATCCACCACCGCCTCTACCATCGGTAGTACGGTAGGTACCAGCACTATGCCATGCCATTCTAATAAAGAATGGACCGTAATGACCATAATCGGCAGGCCACCAATCTTGAGAATTGGTCATTAAATCAATAATGTCTTGTTTAACCGCCTTTAAGTCTAATGTTTTAAATTCAGAAACATAGTTGAATGTCGAATCCATTGGATTTGACTTTTCAGTGTGCTGGCGTAAAATGTTTAATCGTAACTGATTAGGCCACCAATCTGTGTTTCTTGTTCCACTACCTGCACTACCTAGTTTAGCGGTAGCACTAGCAACCGTTGCTCCTGTGTAAGGGCATTTTCCTTCTGTGTTTGTATTTTCCATTGTAATGAATTATTGTACGTTGAGTTGCAAATCTAGGCTAATAAAACACCAAAATTGTCATTTTGTTGTCATGATTATCAGCAAATTATCCATACTATTTAGGTGTATTATTGAATAGTAGCCGAAGGTCGTTTTTGCGTTCCGGCCTGATTGGTTAAATCATCCCCTAATGCTTGCCTATACGTATCGGCTATGCTTGTTAAAGCGGCAACGACAGTTGGGTTATGTTTTGCAACATCAAGGGTTTCACCAGGGTCTGAAGATAAATCATATAAGGCCATAGGCACCGCCATTGAAGCATATTTACCCGGAAAACCATCTTTGCCCATATCGGTAGCTTTATAGGTTTGAGATTGGTGCGGAAAAACCAATTTCCATTTGCCTTGTCTAACCGCCTTAAGGCTATTGTTATCATAATAATAAACAAAATGATCGCGTGGGTTAGCCTCAGGCTCCTGCTTTAACAAAGACAAAATAGTTACGCCATCAATTTTATTTTTTGGCAAGCTACTTTTTGTAAGCGCTGCAATGGTTGGCAGCACATCCATAGTTGCGGCTAAATTATTACACACTGTACCTGGCGCAATAACACCCGGATAACTCATGATACAAGGCACTTTAACGCCCCCATCCCAGGCTGAGCCTTTACCCTCACGGAGTCCGCCACTACTTCCTGCATGATTGCCAAATGTTAACCATGGGCCGTTATCACTGGTAAAAATAATGAGCGTGTTTTTGGTTAATCCTTTTTTTTCAAGCGCCTTCATCACTTCTCCAATAGACCAATCTATTTCCATCATTAAATCACCAAATAAACCAGCGCCACTTTTGTTTTTAAATTTATTTGATACTGCTATTGGCACGTGTGGCATAGAGTGTGCGAGGTATAAGAAAAATGGATTGTTTTTATTGTTACCAATAAAATTTACGGCACGCTCTGTGTACAGCGTTGTAAGTTTAGCTTGATCGTCTAAATTATTAATTGGCATTACTGGATTAAAGCCATCCAATAATTGAAGCATTGGATATTTAGATTTTTTGGAACCCGTGTCTGTGATGGGTTTACCATCATACCCAACAGGCCACATATCATTAGAATAAGGCAGGCCCAAATATTCATCAAAACCATAGGAAGTAGGTAAATAAGGCGCTTTGGCACCCAAATGCCATTTACCAATCATGCCCGTTTTATATCCTTTTTGTTTGACCATCGATGCAATGGTTTCTTCTGATGGATTTAAGGCCACATTAGACCATGGCATGAGAGCCCCAGAAATGCCCACCCTATTAGGATAACATCCTGTCAAAAGTGCTGCTCTCGACGCACTACATACAGCCTGCGCCGCATAAAAATTAGTGAAGCGCATACCACTAGCCGCTAACTTATTTAAATTGGGTGTATGGTATGGATATCCCCCATAAGTTTCAGGATCACCATAACCCATATCATCCATAAAAATGAGTACAACATTGGGGGATGTGGTTTGGGGTGATTTGGTTTGTGCTTGTGCTGTTTGCAACAAACCTATCACTAATAAAAATAAAGCCAATAATTTGTGTGTGTATTTCATGTTGTTCATATGGAGTATGTAATTTAAGAATATTAACCTCGATGGCCCAATTTCTATCTAAAATTCTTACCTTTTCATTTTATTTGAAATGAGTTACATCCAAGAGTTCATTCACAACAAAAGCAATCAAAAAAAATACGAAACCTCTACACCTATACAGTTATGCATAAAAGAACTTTTTTAAAAGGGCTCACGCTCGCAGGCATGTCTCTCCCATTCACAAAATTTTCGGCGGAGGCACATATTGCCAAATACCAACACTTGCCATTACATCAAATTGCTTCTGATGAAGATTTTTGGGCAGCCCTCAGAGCCGATTATGTTTTACAAGAAAAATATATCAATTTAGAAAGTGGGTATTATAATATTTTACCTCAAAAATTACTGAACAAATACATTGAGCATATTAAATACGTGAACAGTTTAGGGGCGTATTATATGAGGACCGTACAGTATGAAAATAAAAAAAGAGTAGCCGCAAAACTTGCTACAATTGGAGGTTGCGACCCTTCCGAAATTGTTATTACACGCAATACTACCGAGTCATTAGATACTATTATTGCGGGCTTTAAATGGCAGGCTGGCGACGAAGCCATTATGGCCGTGCAAGATTATGGCGCTATGCTGGACATGTTTAGAGAAGTTGCAGCCAGACATGGTGTGGTAAATAAAATACTCTCGGTACCCGTTAACCCTAGTTCCGACGAAGAAATTGTAGCCCTTTATAAAAATGCCATTACCCCAAAAACAAAACTACTTTTAGTTTCGCACGTTATTAATATTTCTGGACAGGTAATGCCGATTCGAAAAATTTGTGACATGGCCCACGAGCATGGAGTAAAAGTACTCGTAGATGGTGCACACGCTTTTGCGCAACTCGTATATACCATACCAGATTTACAGTGTGATTTTTACGGCGCTAGTTTACACAAATGGTTATCGAGCCCACTTGGCGCCGGTATATTATATATAAGTAAAGAAAATCAGGATAGCATATGGCCATTAATTGGACCCTCCAAATCTGAAGAAGAAAGCATTGCTAAATTTAACCACACGGGCACCCACCCTGTGGCCACCGATTTAACCATCGAAGATTCGATAGAACATTATACACTTATTGGCCCCGCGCGCAAACAAGCCCGCCTTAAATTTTTACAACAATATTGGACCCAGCAAATTATGGATATGCCTGGCGTTGTGTACAACACCCCAAAACAGGATACGCGAATTTGTGCGATTGCCAATGTAGGGATCAAGGGGATGCCACCTGCTACGCTTGCCAAAACACTTTTTGAAAAATACAAGATTTACACGGTAGGTATCGACACGGGTAATGTAGTGGGATGTAGAATCACCCCCAATGTGTTTACCACAACAAAGGAGTTGGACCAGCTTGTTACTGCCATTAAAGAACTCGCTACCGCGGCTGTGTAAGGGTTACTTTTCGGTGGGATTTCTTTTACCAGCCATCAGCTTTTCTACAGCAGTTTCTAAACGAATTTGTCTAGTCTCTGCTTTTTTAGCGCCCTGAATCCAACTGAGGTATTCTTTTTGGTTGCTGATAGATAAAGAGGTAAAAAACTCTTTAGCTTCTTCGTGGTTGGTAAAAATTCTTTCCAAATCGACAGGTAAGGCAATCAGGCGCTTTTCAAAACCTGAACCGCTTTTAAGCTCAAGGCTTTTAACGTCAGAAAAACTGCGGTCTTTATTGGGGATTTGATCTGTTTTTTGGAAACGGATGGCACTCCATACGTGATCGAGGGTTACTTGACGCACCGATTCGTAATCATTTTTAGTAAGCACTTCCCAACTTGACTCTCTATTGAGATCACTCACAATTTTACTGGTGGTTTTAGGGTAAGCGATCCATAATTTGGTTTCGGGCGTAATGGCCGGAAAAACCTCTTTTAAGATATTGTTAAGTTGCTGCTGGCTAAGTGCAAATACCAATGCAAAATCTAATTTCTTAGTTCTTATTAATGGCGTTACGTTTTTAGCGAAGTTTACTTTTACAAATTGCTTTTCGACAGAAGAAGGAAGTCCTTGAATCAGGATATTCTTTTCGTCTTTTAATTGAAGCTTTTCTAAC
>CAJBRT010000183.1 GCA_903958045.1 uncultured Bacteroidota bacterium
AAGGGTATCCAAATTCTTTTCCTTGGCCAACACAATCGTTTTATTGCTCGCTAAATTAATAAACAATGTGTAATTATCACACAATAGTTCTAAAAATTTAACCGATTATCATGTCGGCACCTTTTTGGGCAATCATAATGGTGGCGGCGTTGGTATTACCGGAAACAATGGTAGGCATAATGGATGCGTCAACGACCCTTAAATTTGCAATTCCGTGCACTTTAAGCTCATGATTTACAACCGCTTGAGCATCATTACCCATTTTACAGGTTCCTACCGGATGGTACAGTGTTTCAAGCGTTTTATGGATATGATCCACTACAATTTGATCAGAGGCGGGAGGCGCAGGAAGTAGCATTTCCCCGGATCTAAATGCATCAAAAGCCTCGGCATGAAGTACTTCGATGGCCTTTCGCATCCCTTTTACAAGTAAGGCTCTATCATCAGCATCCGATAATGGATTGAGTGCGATACTTGGCGGCTCCGACGGGTTAGAAGACTTTAATTTTATTTGACCCCTACTTTTTGGATGCAAAATAATGGCCATGATAGAAAATCCACTGTATGTAGGATACGTATTAACATTATAAATATCTGTTGAATAATCGGGTTTTACGGTTAGGGGCACAAAATGAAACTGAATATTGGGTTGACCTTCTCCCAAACTACCATCTTCTTTTAAATTAAAAAATGCATTGGCCTCAAGCGGACTATTGGATAAAGGTCCCGTCTTCAATAAAATGTGTTGAAGGCCCGCCATACCCATTTTAATTGGCTTTAGTAAGTCATTGCCAGTAGGAACCGTTGCAAGCGTACTTGCCCCACTCCAAACATGATCTTGTAAATTTTTTCCTACACCCGGTAAATGTGTAACGGCTAAAATGCCATGCTTTGACAATTCATTTTTATCACCAATACCCGACAACATTAAAATTTGTGGAGATTGAATTGCTCCCGCTGCAACAATTACTTCTTTGTTGCAATTGTATATTTCTGTTTGACCATTTTTATTTTTCACCTCCACACCTACTGCAACACCTGACTCTAACAACACGCGCTTAACATAGGTATGCGTTAATACGATTAAATTTTTTCTTTTAATTATGGGTTTTAAAAATGCAGCGGCCGTACTATGACGCTGATTATTTTTAATGGTAAATTGTAAAAGACAGGCACCGAGCTGCTCTGCGCCATTATAGTCTGGATTAGACGGAATGCCTTTTTGGGCGCAAGCTTCAACAAATGCAGTAGCCAGATTAGAAGGAGCTGCAGCATGTGTTACATGCATAGGGCCATCTGTTCCATGAAACTCATTGGTAAAATTTAAATTATGCTCCGACATTTTAAAATATGGAAGCACCGAGGCATAATCCCAACCTTCGTTACCAAGTGCTGCCCAACTGTCATAATCTTGCTTGTTACCGCGCACATAGGCCATTGCATTGGTAGCACTACAACCTCCTAACACTTTCCCTCTTGGAACAAATAATTTTCGATTGCTTACCGCCTCACATGGTTCGGTCCAAAATGCCCAGTCAACTTCTGTATTATTTAATTTTGAATAAGCCCCCGGAATATTAATTTCCATTTTAGAATCGGGTCCACCCGCTTCTATTAAAAGTACTTTTGTAGCCGGGTTTTCAGACAAACGATTTGCCAAAACACAGCCAGCCGAGCCTGCTCCAATAATTATATAATCATATAGCATACTTAAATATAATAAAAAAGACAAAAGAACGTATTTTTAGGCCCAGCTATGACGGAGAAAAAAGCACATCCACTTGTTATTTACACAGACGGTTCATCGAGAGGAAACCCAGGCCCTGGTGGTTATGGTGCTATCTTAATTTGGGGCGAAAAAGTAAAGGAACTCTGGGGTGGATACAAATACACGACCAATAACCGTATGGAACTCATGGGTGTGATTCAAGCACTTATGGCGGTGACCAAAAAAAACATCCCCATTACTATTTATACCGATAGCCAGTACATTGTAAACAGTGTCGAAAAAAAATGGCTCGACAATTGGATCAAAACCAATTTTAAAGGCGGCAAAAAAAACAAAGATCTCTGGCTTATATATGCAAAACTAGCCAAAGACTTTACCATCAAATTTGTTTGGGTTAAAGGCCACGCACAAAATAAATACAACAACCGTTGCGACGAACTTGCAACTACCGCCGCCGATGGATCTGATTTATTAGATGATGATGGCTATGAGGGAAATTAGGTATTGATTAAATGATCATGGATCTTATTTTTTTGTCGGCGCTGGTTCGATTTGAGCTTTCACTTGCGTCAGAATTTCTGCTTGCAAGCTGTCAATTGCTTTAGTAACATACACCACTTCCTGATGAGATAAATTACTATTATCTACAATCTGCCGAATCACTGAAAGTTTTTGGTAATGCTTATTGATATCTGTCTCAGAAAATTTTAAGGTAAATGTTTTTTCGGCAGCAAAGGCAGTCAATACCATAACACCCATACCGATAAAAACACCCTTTAGTAAATTGTTATTCTTTTTCATAATTTATCTTATTTTTTAATTGATGTAACTGTACTATCTAATTTATAACTTTTATTGATATCAGTTTGTAAACTATCAATAGCAAAAATCAATGCTTTAGCTTGTGCATGAGGCAAATTACTTTGATCAATCACACCTTTGATATTGTTTAAATTTTGCCAGTGAAAATTCATTTGATCCTCAGAAAATTTAACTGTAACAACTTTTGTATAAGTAAAAGATAAAAATGCTACTGCAGCTACTGCAATTAATACTTTTTTGATTTTGGTTTTCATTTTTGTTTTGATTTTATTGATTTAAAAATTATTGAATTACTTGATAATACCATTTATAAGTTGTTTTTGAAACTAGTGGTGTTGCGTTCGTGTTTAGCGTAAAGTCAGTACTTTTATTGCTACCCACAAATACCGTAGACGTTCCCATTAAGCTTGCAGTAGCCGCATTACCTGGAGTAATAATAACAACTGGTGCAGTTCCATAAGCAGCGCTATACTGAATTGTAGCTAATATTGAATTTGCTGTTGGCATTTCACCAGTAGCCACCTCAATCACTCCGCTCATATCTGTTCCAGTAATTTTCAATATTGCATTGGAACCTGATCCAGCAGCAGTTTCAATAGCTGGAGTAGAAGATGTGCCCTTCAAATGCTTAACCGATAAACTTTCACCAGCAGTGATATTAGCTATCGAAGTTTTTAAGGCAGTTATGTCATCGTTCTTCTGTGTGTTTAATTCTTGGATAGATTTAGTTAAAACTGGGATTAAGTTTTGATATTTAACACTTAATAATTCACCCTTTTCTAAATCACCCTCAATACCATTCACAACAGTTGGTAGTACCTGTTTTAATTCCTGCGCGATAAAACCAATTTCATTTTCATTGTTTGAAACTAATTTATAATCAACTGGTCTTAATTGTAAAATTTCTTTTAACCCGTAAGATGTATTTGCAATATCCTTTTTAATTCTTCTATCAGAGGCAGCATTTAAAGTACCTCCATAATAAATTGCACCAGTAATCCCTACACCACCCGTAACTTGAAGCGCTCCAGTAGCTGTGGTGGTTGCTGCAGTTCCATTAATCGTCTTTAACAC
>CAJBRT010000184.1 GCA_903958045.1 uncultured Bacteroidota bacterium
ACGCTATTGGGATCGAGCTCACAGAAAATCTAGCGATGTACCCAGCATCATCTGTGTGTGGTTGGTATTTTGCAAATCCGCAAAGCACGTATTATGGGCTTGGAAAAATTATGCAAGATCAATTAAAGGATTATGCTACTAGAAAAAATATGCCGTTAGAAGAAGCAGAGCGTTGGCTTCGTCCAGTGTTAGAATAACACGCTAACCAGTTATACTTTTTCAAAAAGCCACCAGAGCCTTTTACGTGGCTTGACCGTGTAATTTTTTTTGACATAGGCCTGTATATACTGCATAGCCTCGTCTATATCATCTGTAAAGAGCATCAGCTTTTTGTCTTCCGGAGATATGGTTCCTTTTACAACCATAGCATCCACCATATCCATGAGCGGTTGAAAATATTCTTTGCCATAAATAACTATGGGAAAGTCATTGATTACGCCTGTTTGTGCAAGGGTTAATGTTTCAAAAAATTCATCCATCGTACCAAAGCCGCCGGGCATAATTACAAATGCGTAAGAATATTTAACCATCAATACTTTTCGAATAAAAAAGTAATCGAAAGTGATCCACTTGTGCATGTACGGGTTGGGCTGCTGCTCAAATGGAAGTTTGATATTACAACCCACCGATTTTCCACCAGCTTCCATAGCACCTTTATTGGCCGCTTCCATAATACCCGGACCGCCACCTGTCATGGTTGTAAAACCAATGTTGGCAATCCGTTTGCCAAACTCGGTGGCAGCCTTGTAATACGGGTGATCTGGCTGGTAGCGCGCAGAACCAAACACGGTAATGCAAGGATCCAAAAAGTGTAGCGTTCTAAACCCTTTAATAAACTGTGTAAATATTTGCCAAGCAAATACAAGTTCATTGATACGTGGTTTGGGGCCATCTAAATACACAAACTCTTTTGCCGGTATAATTCTTTCTGTATTTTCCATAATTGATGCTACAATGATAACGAACTGCCTGTAATAAAATTGTTAATAATAGAAGACAGGTTGTAATTTAGCCATCTCATGAAAAGACTGATATATATATGCCTGCTGCTGCTCGCAGGATTTAGGGTGCCTGCGCAAAATAAGGTGGTGGTAGAGGCCATCAGAAGCTTTTCTATGTTTGGTCCTACCATGCATTATTTAGAAGACACATCGGTACAATCAAGTATCAACGCTAAACTTTCAATACTACTTAATAAATATTACAACCTATCATTTTCTAATCAATCGCTACCCATTGAAAATTATACAAGTTCAGAAGCGTTGAAAAAAAATACCATAAAGTTTAGTATTTCGGATACGAGTAGTTGGCATTTGTTTGTGGAGATTTATGAATATGATCCAATCAGTTTTTGTGCAGGATCTACGTTCGAATCATCGGACAGTGCTATTATTTCGAGGGCATCGAGCATATTTCAAATAAGCTGTATCCTCACAAGTGGTTTACAACAAATTATCAATAACCAAACTGTTTTTACTGCTATCAGTAATACCGAAACCAATGGTATTGGCATTCGGCCAAAGAATATTTTTTTAACGAAAAAAAGTTTTGCGTCGGTCGTACAAGTTGGTCTGCAAATGGCACTCAATCCAGACAATGAAACCTTGGTTGCAGATATCAAAGCACCTGCAGTGTATTATGCAGATAATTTTATGATGGGTTATATAACAAATACATCAAAAATAATAGTTAACCCCATTAAAGACAGCTGGAGTTTTAGCTTACTAGGCAATCAAGAATTATTACGAATGGGTGAACAACTCTTTGATGAAATTTGGGTGAAACGAAAACTGGTAGACAGCTCAGCATCGGAACTACTAATTAAAAAAATAAAAGAAACCGGCAATACAGCAAGTTCCGATTTTATTTATTTAAGACAGGAATGCAGAGACG
>CAJBRT010000185.1 GCA_903958045.1 uncultured Bacteroidota bacterium
CCTGTTTGGTGATGACCTGGTAAGAAAGGTGCAAGTTTATCATTTACACAAATAGGGCCCATGCCAGGTCCGCCACCACCGTGTGGGATAGCAAATGTTTTGTGTAAGTTTAAGTGACACACATCGGCACCAATCATACCTGGGCTGGTTAAACCAACCTGTGCATTCATGTTTGCACCATCCATGTATACCATACCTCCATTTACATGAATCAGTTCGCAAATATCTTTAATGGTTTCTTCAAATACACCATGTGTAGAAGGATAAGTAACCATCAGACCACCTAAGGTATCTTTATACTGGTCTGCTTTTTGTTGTAGGTCGTTCATGTCAATATTACCTGCATCATCACATTTAACCACCACTACTTTAAAGCCCGCCATTACAGCACTTGCAGGGTTGGTACCATGCGCACTAATAGGAATGAGTACAATATTGCGGTGCTCATTTTTATTTGCTTTGTGGTATGCGCGGATCGTTAAAAGTCCAGCATATTCACCTTGTGCACCACTATTGGGTTGTAAGCTACAAGCGGTAAAGCCAGTTGCTTGACACAAATAATAAGATAACTCTATTAAAATTTGTTGGTAACCTTCTGTTTGATTGGTTGGCACAAATGGATGTAGTCCACCAAACGCCGGCCAGCTTACTGGCATCATTTCTGTGGCTGCATTTAATTTCATGGTACAGCTGCCAAGTGAAATCATCGATGTATTTAAAGACAAGTCTTTATTTTCTAACGATTTAATATAACGCATCATTTGACTTTCGGAGTGGTGCGTGTTAAATACAGGGTGTGTTAAATAATCGGTGGTTCTTTGTAATCCTTGTGGGATATGGTGTGCAGTACTTTCGATGGCAGTAGCTGTAAGGGTCGTAGCTGCTTTACCCGTAGTGCTAGCAAATACAGCAAGTATGGCATTCGCATCTGCAATGCTTGTTGTTTCATCAATGCTTACAAGCACCTTTTCATCGGCAGCATAAAAGAAATTGATGCCCGCTTTTTCGGCGTTTACTTTTAAGGTTGCAGCATCAACACCACTGATGGTGATCGTGTCAAAGAAAAATTTATTTTGTTGAGAAAGCCCCATGTCGTTTAAACCATTTGCAACAGCTGCTGCTAATTGGTGTACGCGTGATGCAATATTTTTTAAACCTTTAGGTCCATGGTATACCGCATACATCGCAGCCATGTTAGCTAGTAATGCTTGTGCAGTACAAATATTTGACGTTGCTTTTTCTCTTTTAATATGCTGCTCTCTTGTTTGAAGCGCCATACGTAATGCACGGTTACCCTGCGCATCAATACTTACGCCAATTAAACGGCCTGGCATACCTCTTTTAAAATCATCTTTGGTGGCAAAAAATGCAGCGTGTGGTCCGCCAAATCCCATGGGAACGCCAAAGCGTTGAGCACTACCCAGTGCAATATCAGCACCAAGCTCGCCAGGAGGGGTTAAAAGCGTAAGGGCTAATAAATCGGTGGCAACAATCACTAAACCATCCACACTGTGCACTTTATCAATAAACGCACGTTGGTCTTCTACGGCGCCATTGCTGTTTGGATATTGAAGCATCGCGCCAAAATAAGTTTCGTCAATAGCAGCGGTTAAAAAATCACCCACTACAATTTCTACACCAATAGGTTCGGCGCGTGTAACAAGTACATCTCTTGTTTGCTTGAAAATATTTTTATCTACAAATAATTTAGGTTTTGTAGCAACATCCGATTTATTGATATGATGAAAAGCAAGGGCCATCGCTTCTGCTGCTGCTGTTGCTTCATCAAGTAATGATGCGTTTGCAATAGGTAAACCAGTTAAGTCGGTAACCATCGTTTGAAAATTTAATAAACTTTCTAAACGGCCTTGCGCAATTTCAGCTTGGTAAGGCGTGTACTGTGTGTACCATCCTGGATTTTCAAAAATGTTTCTTACAATAACACTTGGCGTGATCGTGCCATAATAGCCCTGGCCAATGTAATTTTTGTACACTTTATTTTTAGCGGCAACTGTTTGTAAACTGGTTAAATATTCAAACTCCGAAATAGGAGCAGGGATATCTAACAAATGATTGATTTTAATTGCCGCAGGAATGGTTTTGTCAATAAGCTGGTCTAATGTACCCGCACCAATCACGTCTAGCATGGTTTGGGTGTCTGCTGCATTAGGGCCAATATGACGACCCGAAAACTCCTGTGCTTGTTGTTCAAATAAGTTTGCCATAAACTAAATTATAATCGTGTAGTAAAAATTGTCCGTAATGGGCGCAAAGGTACGGGCACAAGGCCTCAAATTGGAGCTTTTGTGGAAGCCGTTGATAAACTGTGGATGAAATTCTGCACAAATCGTCCTAATCTTGTAGTATGAATGAGATTTCACTTGAAAACTGGGAAAAAACAGCCGCCGACCACGAGAAAAAGTACAAGCAGTTCCTCCAAAAGCCGGATAAAAAGAGTCTTTTAAAGGTCCTCCCAGACCTTCATGATGAAGCTTTTGAAAAAATTGAATGTTTAGACTGTGCGGCCTGCTGTAAAAACTACTCACCCCGCTTTAAAGGACCCGATATCAAACGCATTAGCAAGCACGTGGGTATGCGCGAAACGGAGTTTATTGATAAGTATTTGGTAATGGATAACGATGGCGATTATGTAGCCAATACAAAGCCATGTCCATTTTTAGGGTCCGATAATTTTTGTAGCATTTACGATAAACGTCCTTCCGATTGTGAACGTTTCCCCTACACCGATGAAGACGTGTTTTTTAAACGTCCTGCCATCACTTTAAAAAATGTCACGTTTTGTCCAGCCGTATTTCATGTATTTGAAAGGCTGATCGAAAAAAAGTAAGCTTACTTGGTAACGTGAAGTATAAATTTTTCCTGAAAATAAGGTTCTGCAAATAAGCGGTACACCGGAATCATTTTTGGTCTTAACAAACTTTCAAAAATTTCTTGTGCCAAGTCGCCACCTTTCAAACAAATAAGCCCGTTTGGTATTTCTTGTTTGTGTCCCTTTTTTAATAGGGGGCCTGCCCACTGCCATAAATCTTTTAATGGGGCAACCGCTCTTGAAACGGCAAAGTCAAATTTTCTATTTTTTATTTCTTCGGCACGGCAGTGCTGCGTAGTTACATTGGTAAGACCAACACCTTCTGCTACGGCTTCTACTACTTTTAATTTTTTAGCAATACTATCTACCAAATGAAACTTTACTTCTGGAAAAAATATGGCTAGCGGAATGCCCGGAAAGCCGCCACCACAGCCAATATCAATCACTTCGGTGCCAGGTTCAAAATTAGCCATAGCTGCAATGCTTAATGAGTGCAGCACATGGTGTAAATAAATGCTTTCTATGTCTTTGCGGGACACCACATTGATCTTGCTGTTCCAGTCTTTATAAAGTTCCTCTAACCCCGCAAATTGAGCCGTTTGCTTGGGGGTAAAGTCACTAAAATACTTTTCAATTAATCCCAATTTTTCCGGGGTGCTTTCCATATGGCGGGTAGGGTAAATAAGTAATAAAAAAACATAAAAATATCAAATACAATAAACAGCGGCCAGAGGTCTAGTTCGTTTAATTTTTTCATGCCTTTATAAAATACATAGGCCTGAATTAAAAAACGAACACCAAATACCGCAAGGCTAATCCACCAACTATAAAAAATGATAGAAACAATAAGTAGTGGATATAATAAAAACTGAGAGGTACTATATAGGCCCAATAACAATTTATGATTGGATTTATAATAACGACTAGTTGTGTAGTGTCGATACTTTTGTGCCATCCATTCGTTCCACGTAGATTTAGGCTCACTTAAAGTGTGTGTGTCAGGATCTATACAAACCGCTGTATTGCGCGCTGTTGCTACCTGATTGATAAACAAATCATCATCACCACTGGGTACTTGATTAATGGAAGAGAATCCTTTGTTGCGTAAAAAAACTTGTTTTTTATAGCTCAGGTTTCGGCCAACACCCATGTACGGATTGCCGCTTAAAGCATAGGTCAAATATTGTAAAGCGGTATGGAATGTTTCAAAACGAATCAATTTATTTAAAAAGCCCGGCTTTTTGCGGTAGGCGCCATAGCCTAAAACAATTTCAATATTGTCTGTGTAAGCCGCTTGCATTTTTTTAATCCAGTGCTCCGATGCTGGCACACAGTCTGCATCTGTAAGGAGTACAATTTCGTATTTCGCACTTTTAATACCCATCGATAAAGGAAACTTTTTTCCTGCGATCATTTTAGCTTCCTGGGTTAATAAAACGTGGTTGATATTTTTAAATGCTTTTTTAAATTCATCAATTAAATACTTGGTATCATCTGTAGAATTATCATTTACCAGCACTACTTCAAAACTGCTTTTATAATCCTGTACCAAAACAGCGGGCATCGTTTGCACCAAATTGTGCGCCTCATCTCTTGCACATATCACCACCGATACAGCATGTTCCATTTGCTCCGTGGGCGTAACCTGCTTGTAAAATGCCAAACGAATAAAAAAGTAGAGGTAATAAAAGACTTGAATGGCTACTACCGAACAAAAAATATAGAAAATAAGGGTCCAAATGATGGGAGCTACGTTCATGAGCGCAAAAATAGTGGTTTTGTGCTACTTTTGTGGCCATGGCTGCACTTACCTTCCAACTTCAAAATACGGCTACCGGCACGGGTGCAAGAGCCGGTGTGATGCAAACCGATCATGGTGAAATTTTAACCCCCATTTTTATGCCTGTGGGCACCGTGGGGACGGTTAAAGCCGTTACGCAGCAGCAACTTTCATTAGAAATTCAAGCTCAAATAATTTTGGGTAATACCTATCATTTGTATTTACGCCCGGGCACCGAAGTACTCGAAGCTGCGGGTGGCCTTCATAAGTTTAATGGATGGCATAAACCTATTTTAACGGATAGTGGTGGGTATCAAGTTTTTTCTTTGGCCGACAACCGAAAAATTACCGAAGAAGGTGTGGTTTTTCAATCACATATAGATGGTAGTAGACACCTTTTTACACCAGAGTCTGTGATGGATATTCAGCGCAGTATTGGCGCCGATATTATCATGGCTTTTGACGAATGTCCGCCGTATCCAAGTGAGTATACCTATGCTAAAAAAAGTATGGAACTCACGCACCGCTGGTTAGAGCGTTGTATCAAAAGACTCGCCGAAACCCCTGATAAATATGGGTATACGCAAAATTTATTTCCCATTATTCAGGGGAGTACCTTTAAGGATTTGCGCGTAGCCTCTTCCGAATTTATTGCTTCTACTAATTGTGCGGGTAACGCAATTGGTGGATTAAGCGTAGGGGAGCCTGAAGAAATGATGTACGAGTATACTTCCCTTTGTACCGAAAATTTACCTACCCATAAACCTCGTTATTTAATGGGTGTTGGAACGCCATGGAACCTACTAGAATGCATTGATAGAGGCGTTGACATGTTTGACTGTGTAATGCCTACCCGCAATGGCCGAAACGGTATGTTGTTTACATCAGAAGGCGTGATCAATATCAAAAATAAAAAGTGGGCATCTGATTTTTCTCCAATAGACACGGGTATTCCATGCCATTCGAGCAATTATTATTCGAAAGCCTATTTGCGTCATTTGTTTGTAGCGGATGAAATATTAGGGCATCAAATTGCTAGTATTCATAACTTGGCTTTTTACTTGTGGCTAGTGGGAGAGGCAAGAAAACAAATTTTGGCAAATAATTATGCTACTTGGAAAGCGCAAATGCTGCCCATCTTAAAGCAGCGTTTATAATTTATTGTAGGTACATGAAAAAACTTGATTGGTACATACTAAAAAAATTTCTGTCCACTTTTTTCTTTGCAATCTTTTTGTTTGCAGTGATTGCCATCGTTATTGATGTAAGTGAAAAGACAGATGATTTTGTACGTTCTGGTTTGGGTCTAAAAGATATTGTTACGAGTTATTATTTTGGATTTATCCCGCATATTATTGCGCTACTGCTTCCCCTTTTTGTTTTTTTAGCAGTGATATTTTTTACCTCCAAAATGGCTGGACACTCCGAAATCATTGCTATTTTGGCCAGTGGTACATCTTACAACAGATGGCTTCGCCCTTACTTTGTAGGTGGTGTAATGCTAGCGATGGTGCTATGGTTTGCCAATCAATATGTAGTGCCCAAAGCCAATCAAATTAGAGGTAGTTTTGAAGCTACGTACATTGATAAAAACAGTTCTTATAACGCACTTGTTGGCACCAACTCCAATATTTATTTACGCATCGATTCGTTTACCTATGCGGGCATTTATTCTTACGATACTGCTAACAAAAGGGGAGGGCCGTTTTTTGCCTACACGTTAAAAAACAACAAGCTGGTGCGTAATATCAGGGCCGATCAAATTACCTGGGATACGGCTTCTAAAAAATGGAAACTAGAATTTATTATTGATCGAAAAGTATTGCCACTGCAAGAAAATGTTGCCTATACCACCCAAAGTCTCATGGCATTTAATTTTGGTCCGCTCGATTTAAGCAGGGATAAATACACCAAAGACAAACTAACCACTTCCGAATTAAACCGTTTTATTGAACTAGAAAAACTAAGGGGTTCCGAAGGCCTGAATGCACTTAAAGTGGAGCGTTATAGACGCGATGCCACCTGCGTAACGGTCTTACTTTTAACCATTATTGGAGCCATTGTAGGGGGGCGAAAAGTGCGTGGGGGTAGTGGTATGCACCTAGCAGTGGGCTTTATTATTGCCGCATTATTTATCATTACAGACCGTTTTTCAACCATTTTTGCCACAAAAGGCAATTTGCCCCCATTAATGGCGGCTTGGATACCCAATTTTATCTTCCTTTTTGTGATATTTTACCTCTACAAGAAGGCCCCTAAATAGGAAACGTTAAAAAGACCAAACTTCTTTCATTTTCTTTTGTTAACCAAAGCTACTTGTACATACCTTTGCGCAAGATTTTTTTAATATAATGTAGTTATGGAAATTCTGAAAGAAAAGTTTAGGTCGAAGGCGGAAGCCGCAGCCCTCGAAATCAAAGAAATTATTAAAACCCATGGTACCAAAAAAGTGGGTGAAGTAACACTTGCACAAGTATACCAAGGTATGCGCGGCATTACCGGACTTGTTACAGAAACTTCTTTACTCGATGCACAAGAGGGTATTAGGTTTAGAGGCTACTCTATTCCAGAATTGCAAGCAAGTTTACCAAAAGCGCCAGGTGGTGGAGAGCCATTACCAGAAGGACTATTTCATTTAATGTTACTCGGTGAACTTCCTACACAACAGGATGCTGAAAGAATCACTAATATTTGGCAACGTAGAAGTCATGTACCTACTCATGTGTTTGCTACCATCGATGCACTTCCTATTAGCACGCACCCAATGACCATGTTTGTTACGGGTGTGATGGCACTTCAAACTGAAAGTAATTTTGCAAAAGCATACGCTACTGGTATCAATAAAAAAGATTATTGGAGTCCAGTTTTTGAAGACACCATGGATTTAATTGCACGTCTTCCGCGCATTGCTGCATATATCTATCGTCGTAAGTATAAAAACAACGAACATATTCATCCAAACGGTCTATTAGACTGGGCTGGTAACCTTGCACACATGATGGGTTACAACGATGAAAGCTTTAAAGAACTCATGCGTTTATATATGACCATCCATGCTGATCATGAAGGTGGTAACGTATCTGCGCACACCACACACTTAGTAGGTTCTGCACTTAGTGATCCGTATTTAAGTTATGCTGCTGGTATGAACGGTTTAGCGGGTCCATTACATGGTCTTGCGAACCAAGAAGTGATCAAGTGGATTTTTGAAATGCAAGAATCACTCGGAACCAAAGCACCTACATCGGAGCAAATTGCAAACTATGTGCAAGACACGTTAAGTTCAGGTAAAGTAGTTCCTGGATATGGTCATGCGGTACTTCGCAAAACAGATCCTCGTTTTACAGCGCAAATGGAATTTGGTAAAAAACATATGCCAGATGATAACTTGGTAAATACGGTTTGGAATATTTATGAAACCGTACCACCTATTTTACAATCACTTGGTAAAGTAAAAAATCCTTGGCCAAACGTTGATGCACATTCTGGTGCATTACTCGTTCATTACGGCATGGTAGAATATGAATTTTACACCGTGCTATTTGCTGTGAGTAGAGCACTTGGTGTACTTTCTAGTCTTTGTTGGGACCGCGCATTAGGCTTCCCACTTGAAAGGCCAAAATCTGTAACTACAGATTCGGTAAAACAATGGCTAGAAGGAAAAGCAGAAATTTGGGAAGGCTAATTCCAAACTAGCTTTGGGGAATTAGCTCAGTTGGTAGAGCGCTTGCATGGCATGCAAGAGGTCAGCGGTTCGACCCCGCTATTCTCCACGCACATTACTATAAAAAAGGAAGGCACCACATTTGTGGTGCCTTTCTTTTTAGCGGTATAGGATTTTATTTTACTACAATTACAATTCCTTGTTTCACAATTCTATTTCCTAATATATCTATACCTGCAACAGTAACTAGATAAGGTGCTGGTGGTAATGGATTACCATTATAAGTACCATCCCACTTGTCTGTTAGGCTATTGGTAATAAACACTTGTCTATTGTTATTATCCTGTACTCTAAAGTATTCTAGAATTTTAATTTCAATATACTCTGGCTTGTACTTGTCATTAACGCCATCGTTGTTTGGAGAGAATCCGGTTGCTAGGTAAATATCAGGCTTATTAAATGCCCATACTTCTTGCTTATCGGTGTTTACACATCCTGCCGAATCAACAATGGTAATGTTATACGTTAACTTGTCTTCGATGACACTGAATTTTGGATTTTTGATTTTCGTATCCGTAAGTCCAGTGAAAGGCAACCAGGTATAGCTTCTACCATTTCCAACAGCATTCATTTGTCCAATTACGCGCTTCACCGTTTGAATTCTTGGATATACCTCGTTGGCACGAGGAATTTTAATGGTCATATTTATGGTCGTATCATCCGTTAAGAATGGACAACTAGCACTATATGCGGTTAGCTTTATTTTATAGGCGCCATATTGTTTAAATATGTTTTGTGGGTTTGTTTGGGTAGAAGTACTTCCGTCATCAAAGTTCCAGCTAAACCTCACCACAGAGTCTGGTGCAAATTGGGTAAAGCTTTTGTTGTTAAACAGCACTGGGAATCCTTGACAGCTATCTTGTGTTACAAAACTTGCGACAGGATTTCCATACACCATTAACTTTTTAGTCATAGTATCTGCTACACAACTGCTATCACTTTCTACAATTAATTGAAGTGATTTAGGTCCAGCTGTTTTATAGGTATACGATGGAACGGCACTTGTATTTCTAATGATGGTGGTGTCTCCAAAATTCCAAGTATACTTTGTTAGTTTGGTGCTCGCATGGCCAAACACAGCGTTATTGATTGCAATAGATGGCATGGTCATACAGGTATCCTTGATTGTAAACGATGCTGTTGGTTTGCCATAATTGATGACTGTTTTTGAAACAGTATCAGAGTTACATCCCTTCATATCAGTAACGGCATGGCGAACAGTGTACGTTCCGCTATTTGAAAATTGGAATCTCATTCCCGGTGTTGAGCCCAGTGTTCTATTGAGTTCTTTAATTTGCCAATAATTATCTCTTATTCTAAATAAAGAACGGGTAGTGTCAAGCCCATTAATGATAAGGCTTCCTTTACATGCGTCGAGCGTATCAAGGCTAAATGCGGCGTTTACTTTGTTTAGCGTAAGTTTTGCAATTGGAACGTTTAGCATACCACAACTGTTACTAAGTCTAGCTGCATAATACCCAGTATCATTAAGTATAAATTTATTGATATTGAATTCTTTAGTATTTGCGCCTAGTATTTGTTCTCCATTTTTAAACCATGAGAAAATGAGGGTATCATCATTGTTTGCGTAATCTTTCAGCGCAAGTTTCGAATTCGTTTCATAACAGATGGTATCACTTAATAATGCTTGCGTAGAAAATGCAATATTTTTCATGATTAAGTTTCCAGGAATAGCAAAGGTTGTACCACATCTGTTGGCAATACTCACTGAATAAGTAGATACATCTTGGTTTCCAAACTGTCTGATTCTTAAAGTATCAGATTCACGTCCAACAAAAGGTAATTCATTCTTATACCATTGGAAGCTATTAGGTAATAGTGAAAAGATAGTAGGCTTTAAAACTATTTCTGAGTTTTCGCAAACCTTGTAATTGATTGGTAATGGAACCGTTACAAGTGGCTTCTCAGCAATTTTTAGCTCGGCTTCGGTAGAATAGGTAATACCGCATGCATTTGTGATTCTTAATTTATAATTTCCGCCATTTACCTTTTGAACGTTATCAAGTGTAATTGATTTATTGACAGCATTTAAAATAGGATCTTGGTTAAAATACCACTGGTAGCCTACTTTTTCATTTGGCCTAAGTTTTACGTCAACATTATAATTTAGTTGAGTACCCGTACATAAAATTTGATTTACAATATTGCCTGTGATAACAGGTTTGGTATTAACACTTACAACTTGTGTGGCAGTGTCTTTACATCCATAAATACTTTTTGCAAATAAATATACATTGAAATCATTGGCGAAATCGTAGCTGTGGCTTACCTGAGATTGCTTGCTTGTTGCACCATTTCCAAAATCCCATGTAAGATCTACCAATGAATTATCACTAATCAATACATTGGGCTTAAATATAAATGTATTATTGTCTAGACATTGTATTGGAGGAGTTCCCACTAGTGCAATATCTATTTTTGGTGTTGGTCTAACTTGTAATAACGCAGTTTGGCTCATTGCATCACCGCATGCAGAACTTAATTTTACGCTATATAGTCCTTTGTTACTTAAAACGGTATTCGCTACATATAGTGTTGGTTGATTGGCGCCCGATAAGGCCACACCATCTTTGAACCATTGGTAGGTAAATCCAATTTGATCGGCATTAGAGGTTACCACTTTGTTGGTCCAGTCTAAATTTTCACAAATAGTACCCTCTACTGGATGTGTTTCAATAACAGGTAGGTTGGTAATGCCTAAATTAAATAAATCAATCGTTGCTGTACCACAATTGTTGGTCGCTAAAATTGAATATTTACCACTATTTGATTTTGTTACATTTAGTAATTGAACTTTATTGGTCTTTGCAGAATTTGAAACGATATCAATGCCGTTTAATTTCCACTGATATCGAGAGCTTATATCAGCGCCTTTTAAATTGCTAGAAAGGTCAGCTTCAAAATCAGATCCAACGCAAACTATTTTGTCTGCAATGCTTTCGCTTAATCTTACTTTGTCATTAACAACAACTTGAAATACTCCACTGTTGGCGACTAAGCCACAACTATTTGTCACCACAGATCTATACGAGCCTATATCAGCAGCTGAAATTTTCGAGAAAACCAGTCGATCTGTAATTTGATTGGCTATCAAAATGCCATCTTTAAACCATTTATAATTTATTCGGTTGTCATCCGATGTGGCAACCACCGAAGCAGTATTTTCAATACCAGCACAAGATGTGATAGATACCGGTTGCTGCGTTATGATTGGATTTCCAATAAGAGACAATCTTGCCGATGCCGACAACGTAGTTCCACAACTACTGCTAACCCTAACCGCATATAATCCTTGATCTGCAACAGTTATGTTTTGTAGTGGCAACTGTTGCGCTATGCCATTATTTGAAATGGCAGTACCATCTTTAATCCATTGATAAAACAATGGAATTTGGTTGGTATTTTTTACAATTACATTATTTGTAAAGTTTCCGCCTTCACAAACCAATCCAACAATAGGTTGCGTTGTAATTTCTGGTGCTGCGTTTACGCTTACACTAAATAGGTCAAGTGTGGAAGCACCACAATTGTTATTGGTTATAATGCTATACTTTCCTTCTCTTGATTTATTAATATTTAATAGACTCAATGAATTGGTTCTAGCAGACACATCTGTTAAATCAATCTCATTTAATCGCCATTGGTAAGTGGTGCTTATAGTTGCGCCACTTAAAAAGGTACTAATGTCGGCGTTTAAATTGTTACCAGAGCATAATAATTTGTCTTCAATCTTTCCATTTAAACGTACTTTATCGTTTACCACCACTGCAAAATTATTGGAAGAGGTACTTAAGTTACAAGTATTCGTTACTACTGCTTTGTAAGTGCCAGCATCCGTGGTTGCAATATTGCTAAATATTAATTGCGGATTGATTTCGTTAGCAATGAGATTGCCATTTTTAAACCAACTATATGTTAAGTTGTTTTGTTCAGGGTTTGCTACTATCGAAACGATACTTTGCAATCCCGCACAAACGTTTACGGCAGCCGGTTGCTGTGTAATTGAAGGCCCGCTTGTTATAACGGTTAGTTTTCCTATACCCGATTGTTTTAGGCCACAAGCATTGGTTGCTCTTAATGAGTATAAGGCTGCATCTGATAATTGTATATTGGATAAGCTTAATTGTTCGTCACTAGTAATACCTGTTCCCGTATAGATGGAATTATTTTTTAGCCATTGGAAACTAAACGGTGTTCCTGCGTTAGTCGTTTGCACTTTTGCAATAAAGTTTGCGGAACCTTCTAAACACGCGGTAATAGAATTTGGTGATTGGGTAAATTGAGGAACATCAATTACATCAATAACTATTGTTTTTGATGCAGTACCGCAGCTGTTTGAAGCCTTAATAGTAAGATCTCCTTGGTTGGTTTTATCAACGCCTGCAAAATTGATTTGCAGCGCGGATTGACCAGGAAGGGTAACACCATTTTGTTCCCAACTAATAACATTACTGCTGTTTGCAAGGTTTGATACCGATGCATTTAATTGAAGTTCCGTGTTTATACAAATTCCTGATTCTATGGATGGTGTTGTTACAACTGAATTAATGGATGGTATATCATTTGCAGTAACAAATACTTTGTCACTTATCGTTTCTCCAATACTATTTCTTAATTTAACAAAATACCGACCTGCATCACTTGCTTTAAATTTAGCAATATTTAGAACGGGGCCTGTAGCATTAGGGACTACTACCTCTGCGGTATTAAGGTCTAGTTGGTAATACCACTGATACAATGGACTCGAATTGTCATTTGAAATAGCATCAACAGTTAATTGTAATGATTTGTCAATACACGCCCTTGTTGCAACGGGTTGTACAATGATAGAAGGTATGTCATGTACTTTAACGGTGACGATATTGCTTTGTGTAAACCCACACGAATTGGTAACATTGACATAGTATCTTCCAGTGTCGCTTAATACTGCACTTCTAATTTCACTAAAGTTGGCATCATTTCTTCCAATAATTGTTGTTGACGGCAATTTATACCATTGGTAACTAATTGAAGGGGTAGGACTTGTTCCGGGTACATAGCTATAGGATGCTGTTACAGAGAGGTCTAGCGGTTTGCCTTTTTCGATAACGATAGTAGAAGGTAAATCTTTGTCGATTTTTGGTGTTGTATTGATCCTGATTTTATTATTTTCATTTCCAAGCGGATAAACAAATACGGTACTACAACCATTGGCTATTGCGCTTAGTGTCACATTATACTCTCCGGTACTAACAAACTTATGCAATAGATTTGTAGCATTACTAGTTGTACCATCTGAAACATTCCATAAATAGGAAACATTTGCAGTTGGTGTTGTTGTATTTATAAAGGTATATTCTGCATCATTTAAACAGCTATTTAGTGATTTTCCACCAGTTGTAAAACTTGGATTTGGCTTTTCTTGGAAAGTTACATTAACTCTTTCTGATTCGCCATTTAAATCACATTGCGCATTAGTGAGTTTCAAATAATAGGTTCCTGCATTAGCGGCACTCATGGAATTAATAGTAAATATAATGGGATTGTTGCCACTCGTATTGTTTATATTATAAATGGGCTGGTTATTAAAATACCACTGCTGATTTAGAGATGACGCACCCCCACTATTAATTTCTGCTTTAAGTTCAAATTTATTGCCTTGGCATACATTTCCTCCAACGGGTTGTTTGGTTATTCTTGGCTGGGCTAATACAGTAACGTCTCTTGTAAAACTACCTACGCAACTGTAATTGTTGATACCCTTTAATTTAACAGTGTAGGTTCCAGCGCTTAAATAAGAATGATTGGCGGTGCTTACAGCACTTGAATTCACATCTCCATCTCCAAACTCCCATACATACCTAATTTCACTTCCATTTGCAACCGTTGTTCTATTTGTAAAATTAAACTGGTTATTAGGTAGGCATTGGTTGGCCGCGCTTGATACTTCAAAATTTACAACTGGTGTTGGATTAACAAATACTTCAATACGTGCCGCATTTGATAATGTCCCACATTTATTGGTAATATCTACGGTGTAGGTTCCTACATCAGCCACACTTGCCTGTCCTTTTATATAATTTTTTGAAATTTCCAATCCCGATGTAGTTTTTACAGGATTGTTGCCAAGTTTCCAAGTATAGGTTTCTGGTGCTGTCGATTTTGTGGTTACAAATAAATTAATTTCATCGCCTTCGCAAAATGTGGTAAGAGGAGGCATAGAAAAATTTGTAACACTTGGTGTAGCGGCTTCATTTATTATTTTAATACCTTCTTCTCTTACTTCTCCTCTTGTATGATATAAATCAGTTGTTCCGCAAGCATTGTTTAGTTTGGCATAGTATATTGCATCTTTTCCAACAGATGCTACCGTTAAAGTGGCAATGCCGCCTACTACATTGGAGCCTATGATGCTTCCATCTTTGGTAGACCATGTTATAGTTGGTGCAATGCCATTGCCATTGATGGTAAATATATTTACCGAAATCGTTTTTGTTTGATAGCTAGCTGAGCAAATTGCCAAATCATTATTTGTTGTTATAACCGAGTATTCAGGTTTTGACACAACAGTAAGTGCTGCTGGATTACTTGCAGTGATTCCACACTCATTACCTACTTTTAATATGTAACTTCCTGTTTGATTGGTTCGTAAATTAGATAGATTTAAATTAGATTCGATTCCACTAATTGGACTGTTGTTATAGAACCAGCTATATTCAAGTTTAGAATTTGTACCTGGTTTATTTTGTCCTAATCCACTAATTTTTATGTCTGTATTTTCGCAGGCTGTTATTGTAGCTTCTGGTTGAATTGCAATGATTGGTTTTTCGTGAACGCTAATGGTAATTGGGTTACTTGTTGTAATACCACATGCATTGCTTACTTTTAGTTTATATATTCCTGCATCGGTAGTAGTTGCAGTGATATTAAGTGAACTATTGTTTGAAGTATTACCAACTTGATTATCATCTCTAGTCCAGGTATATGATGGACTAGATCCATTGGAAACACTTTCAACCAAAAAAGTAATTGGGGAACCAATACATACAGTAAAATTTCCAGCCAAATCCTTATTGGTAATACTAGTTGAGATTTTAACATTTTTTGGTTGATCGCCAACGCTTAGCGTGAAACTTCCACCATTGATTGTGCCGCAATTATTGGTAACTGCAACGGTATACACTTTTCCGTTGTCATTTTGATTGGCTCTTTCAATTAAGAAATTTGAACTATTAGCCCCTGGTACTTCTGTTCCTCCACTGGTCCAAAGATAACTTAGTGATCCTCCTCCGTTTGTGTTAGCACTCACGGACGCATTAACAGCTTGGCCGGCACAAACAGTTGTATTTACGGGTGAACTTGTAATGGTAGGTGCGCTTTTGACTGTGATAATTGAATTGTTACTCGTTACACTATAATTACAGCCATTGGATACCACAACTTTGTAGGTCCCAGCATCTGCTGTTGAGCTAATAGACCTTGTGAGTGAATTGGTTGTTGCATTTGGAATATTCACATTGTCTTTCAGCCACTGATATGTTTGTCCGCCATTGTCTACAACAGTAAGTGTTACAGTTGTACCAATACAGGCTTCTGATTTTACCGCAGGTTGTGTTTGTATGGTAGGTAAGTTAAATACGGTAACATTAATTGCTGGACCACTTTCTGGGTTACAACCATTATTAACAGTAACAAAGTATCTACCCGCATCTGAACTCTGGACATTAACGATATTGAGTTGAGCAGCGTTTTTTCCTGGAAGAGGATTGCCTTCAAAATACCACTGATATGTAACATCAGGCCCACTTACATTGGTATAGGTGGGTGCTAGAGTTAACGTATTTCCTTGACATAATGTTGGGCCTGGAATGTTTCCAACAGAAGGCGTTGGTTTTAATTGTAATGTCGTAGTGCTTGATCCAGTAGAAGCGCCACAACTATTGGTCACCACTAATGCATAGGTGCCTGCGTTAGCAGATTGAAAGTTAGGTATAGAGAGTTCACTGGTATTTGCGCCATCAATAACACTACCGTTTCGGCTCCAAGAATAAGTTAGGTTGTTATCACCATTAGGGGATACGCCACTAGTAATGGTAGCAGTAGCGCCTGCACAAACAGGTGAGGTTGTTGTAAGCGAGTTAATAACAGGTTTGTTGTTTACTGCGAGTGTTGCAGTAGCACTGGTAGTAGTGCCGCAATTATTAGTTGCTAAAATAGTATAGGCACCTGCGTTAGCCGCTGAAATATTTGATATTGAAAATGTTGTTGTGGTAATACCAATGTCAGCTCCATTTCTTTGCCATTTAACAGAAGTCGAACCGGTCACATTAGCTGCAAATGTTGCTGTTGCGCCAGCGCAAAGTGTTTGTGATGCAGGTTCTTGTGTTATGATGGGTGCTTGTGAAACAACAATGGTATAATCAGGACTTGGAACTGTTCCACAAGAGTTTGTTACATCCACATTGTAAACACCTGCATTATTAGATTGTATGCCGGTAAATGCTAATGAAGCAGATGTAGCATTTGGAATAATGGCCCCACCTTTTTTCCACTGATAGGTAAGTGCGCCACCATTATTGGTTGATGC
Source organism: uncultured Bacteroidota bacterium (assembly GCA_903958045.1). Lineage (GTDB taxonomy): Bacteria > Bacteroidota > Bacteroidia > Chitinophagales > Chitinophagaceae > Sediminibacterium. The sequence continues at coordinate 16,922 of CAJBRT010000185.1, forward strand.
ACTCACTTGTAAAGTGTGCGAAGTACCAACACAAATTGATGTGGTACTTGAAGCTGTTAGATTACTAGGTAAACTTTTTACAACAAGTACTGCTGCATTACTAGTAACCGTATAACCACAACTATTTGATATCACAACTTTATAGGTTGCTGCATCAGCGCTAGTCACAGAGTTTATGGTGTAGGTATTTGATGTAGCACTTACAATATTACCATCATTTTTTAACCACTGATAAGTTTGCCCATTACTGGCTGCTACCGATAATGTAACGTTGTTTCCTGAACAAATTTCTGTTTGTGCAACAGGTTGTGTTTGTATAGTTGGTGCATCAAGTACATTCACAATAAATTCATTGCTACTTATAGTTGAAGAACAGCCATTGTTAACGGTAACATAGTATCGACCAGCCCTTGCTGTTTGGATATTGCTAATATTGAGTTGTGCACCAGTTTGCCCTGGAATAGAATTGCCATTAAAAAACCACTGATATGTTGGATTTGTGCTACCTAAATTGGTGATAGTTGTAGGAACTGATAAACTATTGTTTACGCAAACATTTTGGTTGCTAATGGCTGCAATTATAGGTGTAGTAATCAGCTGAATACTTACATTTTGATTGTTGGTTGCAGCGCTTATTGAGCCACAGCTATTGGTAGCAGTAAGTGAATACGTGCCTGCGTTAGCAGATTGAAAGTTAGGAACTACAAGTGTTGCGCCATTTCCATTGGGTACAGCTGTTCCATTTAATGCCCATGCGTAGGTTAGGTTGTTGTCTCCATTGCCTGCGATTGACGCAGTTATTGTAGCAGTTGCGCCGGCGCATACATTGGTAGGTGCAGTAATGCTTGTGATGCTTGGTTTATCTTTTATAGTTACCTGAGCTGTTCCACTTGTAGTATTGCCGCAATCATTTGTAGCAACAAAAGTGTAAACACCAGCATTGATACTAGCAACAGATGGAATGGTAAGCGTTTTTGTTGTTATACCAATATCTGTTCCGTCTTTTTGCCACTTAAAACTTGTAGCGCTAATGACATCTGCATTTAATGTTAGGGTTGCACCAACGCATAGAGGATTAACAGGACCTGGGTTTACTGTAATAAAAGGTTTTTGATTTACGTTTAATTGAAAATCGGAACTAGTAACATTGCCACAGCCATTTGATAAAGTAACTGAATATAAAGCAGCGTCACCAGATTGAATATTTGAAAGTGTGTAAGTTGAATTGTTTGAAGGAATTAAATTGGATGTTCCTTTTTTCCATTGATATGATATCGTTCC
>CAJBRT010000186.1 GCA_903958045.1 uncultured Bacteroidota bacterium
AAATTCTTCAACGGCAACCATCATACCTAAAATTTCTTCTTTGTTTACTTTCATACCTCTACCAATGGTTTCACCACGAGGAGGCATTGATAATCTTGCTGCTTTAATCAAATCTTTTTTACCCATTAGTAAACCCGCACTTTGTGGGCCACGTAATGCCTTGCCGCCAGAAATGGCCACAAAATCAAACCCCATTTCATTAAAGCGCCATAAGTTACTTACCGGTGGTACATCGGCAGCAATATCAATAGTGGTAGGGATGCCATATTTTTTTCCAATGGCTACCCACTCTTCGTGCTGAATTTGTCCTTTATCCGATTGCACATGTAAAAAGTGCATGGCTGCTGTGTTAGGATTGATGGCTTTAATTAATTCGTCGAGGGTTTCTACCATTACAATTTTAACACCGGTATTGGTTAAGGCTTGGTTGTATCCAATGGCATGTGACTTTTGACAAATCACTTCTGTTTTCATGCCTGTGCCTTCGAGTTTAGGAAGTTGCTTTACTTTAACGGGGTCCATGCCTGTTAGAATACCTGCCATGCCAAGTGTGAGTGCAGCAAATGCACCACTGGTTACAACAACCGCTTCGGCTCTTGTAATTTGAGCGAGTCTTTCACCCACTTTATCTTGTAAATCATCAAGCATGCAAAATTTATGCGAAGCTTGTCTAATGGCTTCTACAGTTGCGGGGCGCATAAGGGTTGCTGTCATGGCGGTATAGGTGCCTGCGGCATTAATAAATGTGCGCACACCTAGTTCACTAAACAAGTCACGGTTTTTGGCAACTTCTAGTGGGGTAGATTTTGGTGCGGCATTGGCTAAGCCGCTTGCAATGGCACCGCCAGCTAGCGGTGAAATTGAAATATATTTGATGAGGTCTCTGCGTTTCATAGTTTTTGTTTTTTATTAATTAGCAATTGCGATACAATCCATTTCAACAAGTGAATTACCAGGGACGCCGCCATAGGTTGCCACTGTTGTTCTTACAGGTGGTTTAGCGCCAAAGCGACCTTTGTATACTTCATTCATTTGTTTGTAATCATTTAAATCGGCTAGGTATACATTTACTTTTAAAACCTTATCCATCGAAGACCCAGCTTTTATGAGTTCTTTTTCCAATTCTTTTAATACGTGATCAGTGTGTGCTTTGATATCTCCTTCAAAATGCGCGCCTTTACCCGCTACAAATATCATACCTCCAAATTTTGTAGATCCTGAAAATAGCGGAACATCCTGATCGTACTCGACATTGAATACTTCTTTTTGTGGAGCTGCATCGTTGTTATTGCTAGCGGCGTTTGCAGCCATAGCTGTACCTGTAACACCCAAAATGCCTGCAAACATTCTTCTAAAAATGGAGCGGCGGTTGTTTGTTTTCATAGCGGTTTATTTTATTTTAAAAATTTATTTTACTTTTTATTTGAGTTCAACAATCATTTCTATTTCTACCGAAATATTATTGGGTAATGCAGCCACGCCAAGTGCAGATCTTGCATGCTTTCCTCTTTCTCCAAAAATTTCTACCATTAAATTAGAAAAGCCATTCATCACTTGTGGCTGCTGCGTAAAGTTGGGCTCCGAGTTTACGAGGCCTAATACTTTTACAATGCGTTTTACTTTATTTAAATCACCGATATAGGCTTTTAAAGTAGAGATCATAGAAATGCCGGTAAGTCTAGCTGCCAATTGGCCTTCTTCGATGGTTACATCTTTTCCTAAATGACCAAACATTTGACCACCGCCTGGTTTATCTGGTCCATGCCCCGATAAGTATACCAAATTACCCACTTGCACCTGCTTCACATAGTTTGCAATAGGAGGTACTACAGGAATTAATTGAATGTTTAATTGCTTGATGCGTTCTTCGGGATTGACTTCGATGGGATCGTTGCCAAACACTAGGCAAACGGGGCCATTAATGGCAAGATCTTGATTTGTGTTGGTTAATTTTCCAGTCGCATCATCAAATGAAAAAATTTGAACCTTGTCTTTTGTTTGACTCGCTACAAAAACAAATTGTCCGTTAGGAGAAAAACTAAAATTTCTAGGTCTTTCCGCAACCGGCTGATGAAACATTTTGGTGAGTTTACCATCGGGTTCAATTTTAAATACCGTTAGCTCCTCAGATGTTACTCGGTTGGTGGTAATGAGCCATTTACCACTTGGAGAAATATGGATATCGCCACTTCCTTTTGTAGTAGTAACGTTAGCGGTATCTGCAACAATGGTTTGTATTTTTTCAAGTGCATTAGGAAGGATAGCAAAAACATCTACAGTGCCAGATAATTCATTGATTAAATAGCCACGTGTATTTTGTTTGTTAAACACAAAATGTCTAGGACCGTTGCCTGGTGTGATGGATACGCTGGTGTATTTTTCGTCGAGTAATCCGCTTGCATATATTTTGTGCATGTAAATTTTATCGGCACCAAGATCAGTCACTAAAAGCTGCTCATGGTTGGGCGTTAATACTACATTGTGCGCGTGCGACGCTTCCTGTCTGGCTTTATGAATACTGGATCCATTGTAATTTATTTCTTGAGCAATTGGAAGT
>CAJBRT010000187.1 GCA_903958045.1 uncultured Bacteroidota bacterium
ATGGTGCGCAAACACCAACCGTTACGGTTGTTGCACCAGCAGGCGCAGTCGTACATTACACAATGGATGGAACAAATCCAACTGTATCGTCACCAACGTATACAGCTGCATTTACATTACCCAAAACAAGTGTTGTAAAAGCGCAAATTTTTGATAATAAAAAATTACCCGGTAAAGTAGCAGAAGTAACTGCAAAAGTCTATACTTGGATGCCTGCTGTTAAAACGAGTGGCGCTTTGCAACCAGGTATTGCTTACCAATATTTTGAAACAAAAGGCAAACAAAATTTAGCCGTACTACCTAGCTTAATACCAGCATTAACAGGGGTTACACAAGATATTAGTGTAGCGGTAAAAAAGCGGGAATCTGAATTTAGTTTACTTTTTGATGGCTACTTAAAAATTGAAAAAGATGGCATCTATCATTTTACAACGCGCTCTGATGATGGTAGTATTTTATACATCGACGACGTTGAAGTAGTGAACAATGATGGAGATCATGGATCTGTGGAAGCGGCTGGAAAAGCAGCGTTAAAAAAAGGATACCACAAAATTAGAGTCGCGTATTATGATGGTAGTGGTGGTAACGAATTAACAGCTACTATGCAATTAGATAACACACCAAAAAATACATTAAACAGTAAACTCATTTGGACAAAAAAATAAAACATGAAAAAAATATTTTTAATTGTTACCGCTTTTGTTTTTGCGCAAACATTCAATGGTTTTTCGCAGGAGCACACGGCTAGTTTAAATTACACGGTTCCTACTGATGCTAAAGTGCGCGAAAAATTAGCGGACTGGAAAAAAATAAAGTTTGGACTTCTCATGCACTGGGGTACATACAGCCAGTGGGGCGTGGTAGAAAGTTGGAGTATTTGTCCAGAGGATGAAGGCTGGACGCAGCGCAGGGGGCCCTATTCAGCGGATTGGTATACTTATTTAAAAGCCTACGAAAATTTGCAAACCACTTTTAATCCAGTGAAATTTAATCCAGAACGCTGGGCCGCAGCAGCAAAAGATGCGGGTATGAAATATGTTGTTTTTACCACCAAACATCACGATGGTTTTTGCATGTTTGATTCTAAAGAAACGGATTATAAAATTACGGGTTCAAAATCGCCATTTGCAAATAATCCAAAAGCAAATGTTGCAAAAGAAGTGTTTAGCGCTTTCAGAAATCAAGGCTTTATGACGGGTGCTTATTTTTCCAAACCCGATTGGAACACCAAAGATTATTGGTGGCGTTATTTTCCACCAAAAGATAGAAACGTTTCTTACGATCCCAAAAAATATCCGCAGCGTTGGGAAGATTTTAAAACATTTACCTACAACCAAATTCAGGAACTCATGACGGGTTATGGTAGCATGGATATTTTATGGCTTGATGGTGGATGGGTTAGACCTAAGAGCAGTATTGATACCACAGTAGAATGGCAGAGAACCATCACACACAATCAGGATATTGATATGCCAAAAATTGCAGCGATGGCCAGAACCCACCAGCCGGGCCTCTTGGTGGTGGATAGAACCGTACATGGGGAGTATGAAAATTACGTAACTCCAGAGCAACAAGTACCTGCTACCTATTTGCCGTATCCTTGGGAAAGCTGCATTACCCTTGGTAATTCATGGTCTTATGTACCCGGCGATCAGTACAAGTCGTCTAGAAAAGTAATTCATATGCTTACCGATATCATTTCTAAAAATGGCAACCTCCTTTTAAATGTGGGTCCAGGACCTGATGGTGAGTGGGATTCGTTAGCGTATAACCGTTTAGAAACCATTGGAAAATGGATGAAAACCAATGGAGAAGCGGTTTACGAAACAGAAGCAGATCCTAATTTACCGCGTCAGGGTAAGTGGGCTTTTACCAAAAAGGGTACAAGTTTATATGCAATTTATCAGGTAGCTGAAAATGAAATTGTTGAAAATTCACTTTCGGTTACCCTGCCAGCAGGAATCCAAGTGAAAGCAGTTTCAGTAATTGGCGGACCACAAAAGGTGAAATTTACCCAAACGGGGGGTCAGGTTGTTTTGTTTACAGCTGATAAATCGATTGTTAAACAAACCGAAGCCCTTGTTTTTAAGATAGTTACAAGTTAAAATAGCGGATTTTACTATGTATAATTTACACTAAGTCGATTTTAACACCGAAATGTAAAGAATATGTTAATAGAGTGCTATAAATTGATAATTTCACCGAATATTTTAATCTAAATATGACTCAACTTTAATATGCTAAATTTTAGCTCTGGTCCATTGTAATGGTGGACTGGTCAAAGATTTTTATTTAACCAAAATTCTAAACAATGAGGACAAAAATTCGTTTACTGACACTCCTTGTATTGATGTTTGCGGGCACTACATTATTTGCCCAAGACAAAGCAATATCGGGTGTTGTAAAAGACAACACTGGCGCAGAGCTTTCTGGCGCTACAGTGTCTGTTAAAGGCACATCAAACAGTGTCATGACAGATGCAAAAGGTAAGTTCACAATCAAGGCAAATGCAAAAGCAACACTTGTTGTTTCTTTTGTGGGTTTCGAAAGCAAAGAAGCTGTTGTTGGCGGTCAAACAACCGTTGACTTTTCTTTGGCTCCAGGAACTAGTGCATTAAATGATGTAGTTGTAACTTCTTTGGGTATTTCTAAAAAGCAAAAAGCATTAGGTTATGCTACAAGCACTATCAGTGCTGAGCAAATCACTGACGCTGGTACGCCAAACTTTGCGACTGCCCTTTATGGTAAGGCGCCAGGTGTTCGTATCGCTGCTACACCAGGTGGTGCAACTTCTGCAGTAAACATCAATATCCGTGGTATCAACTCTATCACTGGTAAAAATGATCCACTTATTATCTTAGATGGTATTCCAATCCGTAACGGTGAAGTTAGAAATGACAACTACTGGGGTGACCAACGTTTAAGAGGTAATGGTTTATTGGATCTTCAA
>CAJBRT010000188.1 GCA_903958045.1 uncultured Bacteroidota bacterium
TAATATTTTAAGCTTATTTGTAAATATCTATTGATAAATAAATCGAAATATTATTCAGAGAGGCATATTTTTGCCAAATAATCGAAGAAACAAGCACTTTGATTGATATATTTATTTTTATAATACAAAAGCATACCCATGTCAGCATCGAAATTGGAGTACATTTGGCTAGATGGCTACAAGCCTACACAGTCTTTAAGAAGTAAGACTAAAATTGAGAAAAACTTTAGTGGAAAATTAGAAGATTGTGACATGTGGAGTTTTGATGGCTCTTCTACCGAGCAAGCGCTTGGCGGTTCTTCCGATTGTCTTTTAAAGCCCGTGTTTATTTGCAAAGATCCAGGACGCAAAGACGCTTACTTAGTAATGTGTGAAGTATTAAATGCAGATGGCACCCCACACGTTTCAAATGGCCGTGTAACCATCGAAGATGACGATAATGATTTCTGGTTTGGATTCGAACAAGAATATTTCTTATGGAACCCAAATACCAATAAACCATTAGGTTTCCCAGAAGGTGGCTACCCAGGCCCACAAGGACCTTACTACTGCTCGGTGGGTGCTAACAATGCATTTGGTAGAAATATTGTAGAAGAGCATTTAGACATTTGCATAGATGCAGGATTGAATGTAGAAGGTATCAACGCCGAAGTAGCTGCTGGACAATGGGAGTTCCAAATTTTTGCAAAAGGTGCAAAGGAAGCTGGCGACCAAATTTGGGTGGCTCGTTATTTATTAGAAAGAATTGGTGAATCCTATGGCGTATCTATTAACTGGCATTGTAAACCACTTGGTACACTAGATTGGAACGGTTCTGGCATGCACGCAAACTTCTCTAACACCACATTAAGAACTTGTGGTAAGCGTGAAGTATATGAAACCATTTGTGAAGCGTTCCGCCCATTTGTGAAAGAACATATCGATGTATATGGCGCAGAAAATCATTTACGTTTAACCGGCAAGCACGAAACCGCTTCGATCCACGATTTCTCTTTTGGTGTATCAGATAGAGGTGCATCCATTCGTATCCCAATTGGTGCGGTAGAAAAAGGTTGGAAAGGCTGGCTCGAAGATCGTCGTCCAAACTCGGCAGCAGATCCATACAAGGTTGCGGCAAGAATTATCAAAACGGTAAAAACAGCAAAAGTTTAAATTTAGAAGGTTAAGTAAGCAATCGAAGTCCCTCAAATGCGAATTTGGGGGATTTTTTGTTGATTATTATGCTGAAATACCATCAAAAGAGCAGGTACCTTTATGTTTTAATTCATATTAAAACAATTTATATGTCATTACGTTTTGATGCGATTCGTGATTTGAAAAACAATCAAACCACTGTTGCAGCGAGTGCAAAAATTACCGGCATTTTTAATTCTAGCGTTTTTACTTTAAAAACAGCAAGAGAGTACCTCACCGACGAGTCTTATAAAAGTTTAATGACGAGTATTAGAGGTGGTAAAAAAATAGACCGCACCATGGCCAATCAAATTGCCATTGGTATTAAAGCATGGGCCGAAAGTAAAGGCGTAACGCACTATACGCACTGGTTCCAACCACTTACTGGAACCACCGCCGAAAAACACGATTCATTTTTTACCTTAAAAGGCGATGGTACCGCTATCGAAGAGTTTGATGGTGCTGCACTCATTCAACAAGAACCCGACGCCTCTTCATTTCCAAGTGGTGGACTACGCGCTACTTTTGAAGCAAGAGGTTACACAGCATGGGACCCTTCTTCACCCGCTTTTATTATTGAAATTGGACAAGGTAAAACACTTTGTATTCCTACCTTATTTGTGGCCTACACCGGCGAATCACTTGACTATAAAGCACCGTTATTAAAAGCAGTAGAGGCCATTAATAAAGCAGCCATCGATGTGTGTCATTACTTCGATAAAAACATTACCAAAGTAACCCCTACACTTGGATGGGAGCAGGAGTATTTTGTAATTGACGAAGCCATTGCCAATGCAAGACCGGATTTAGTGCAGTGCGGCAGAACCGTGTACGGCGCCTCTCCTGCCAAAGGACAACAATTAGAAGATCATTATTTTGGATCGATCCCAGAACGCGTATATGCGTTTATGAGAGACTTTGAACAAGAGTCTTACAAACTGGGTATTCCACTTCGTACGCGTCACAATGAAGTTGCACCTGCACAATTCGAGTGCGCACCCATATTTGAAGAAGTAAATATTGCCGTAGACCACAACACACTATTAATGGACATCATGAGTCGTGTTGCAAAGCGTCACAAACTAGTGGTACTGTTTCACGAAAAACCTTTTGCAGGTATTAACGGAAGCGGCAAACACAACAACTGGAGTTTGGCAACAGATACAGGTGTTAACTTATTAGCACCGGGTAAAACGCCAAAAACAAACCTCATGTTTTTGACCTTCTTTGTAAACACCATTAAGGCCGTTCATGACTACGCCGATATCTTACGCGCTGCTATTGCCTCTGCACCAAACGATCACAGACTTGGCGCCAACGAAGCACCTCCTGCTATCATTTCTGTATTTGTGGGACAATATTTAGCGAAAGTATTGGATGACATCGAAACCCGCGTGGGCAATAAGTTTGACGAACAGGATGAAGCCATTTTAAAACTCGATTTACACAGAAGTATTCCTGAATTATTATTAGACAACACGGATCGTAACCGTACTTCTCCTTTTGCATTTACAGGAAACAAATTTGAATTTAGAGCCGTAGGTTCTTCTGCGAACTGTGCTATTTCTATGACGGTATTAAATACCATTGTAGCAGACACGCTCAAACAATTTAAATCAGACGTTGATACACTTATCGAAAAAGGCGACAAAAAAGAAATCGCTATCATGCAAGTGATTCAAAAATATATTGTTGACAGTAAAGCCGTTTTATTTGAAGGTGATGGTTATAGCGATCAGTGGCACGCGGAGGCAGAACGTAGAGGTCTTCCTAATTTAAAAACAACCCCTGTTGCACTGGATGCGATGGTTACTAAAAAATCAAAAGATTTATTTGAACGTAACCATGTATACACACACGTAGAGCTCGAAGCAAGGCATGAAATTGAACTAGAAAAATATATTAAAAAAGTACAGATAGAAGCGCGTATTATGGGAGATCTAGCCATCAACCATATTTTACCAGCAGCCATCACGTACCAAAATAAATTATCTAGCAATATTGCAGGATTAAAAGCAGCAGGTCTTGGCGCTGATACGTATGCGAGCCAAACCGATTTATTACAACAGGTAAGCAAGCACATTCAAGTTATTTACACCCAGGTAAATGCAATGGTAGAAGCTAGAAAAGTAGCCAACAATATCGAAGACACTAGAAAAAAAGCCATTGCTTATGAATCGGATGTCAAATCAGCATTTTTTGATGAAATCCGTTATCATGTAGACAAGCTAGAACATTTAGTAGATGACGATAAATGGACTTTACCAAAGTATAGAGAAATGTTATTTTTAAGATAAGCGGACCGACTAAATAATGAGTTTTGCCGAATAAATAAAAGGAACAAACTTTATTGTAGTAACTTAACAAAACCTAAAAATTAAATTATGAAAAAAATAATCGCACTCTTAACCATTATTGGTTGCATCGCAGCTACAAGTGTTATGGCACAAGGTGGTGGTGGATTTGGTGGCGGTCAGCAAATGGACCCTGCTCAAATGCTTGAAATGATGAAACAACGTATCAAGCCACAGTTAATGGAGAAAACAAAACTTTCTGATTCAGAAGCTGACAAGGTTTTAGAAATCCAATTGTGGGCACAATCACAAGGTCGTGGACTTCGTGATTTATCTGAAGAAGAAAGAGCCGCAAAACAAAAAGAAACTGCCGACGAGCGTAAAAAGAAATTAAAGGCTATCCCTTTAACCGACGATCAAATTAAAGCAGTAGATGATTTCTACGAAGAAATGAGAAAGAATAGACCACAGCGTGGAGGTGGACAATAGTTCCAATAGTATTCAAAAAAAAATCCCTTACAAATTGTAAGGGATTTTTTTTATTTCATCGTGAAAGTTTCTAAAAACTTAGTGGTAAAATTACCTTTTCTAAAATCTTCATTTTGCATCAGTTGCAAATGAAAAGGTATGGTTGTTTTAACGCCCTCAATCACATATTCAGAAAGCGCACGATACATGGTATCAATGGCTTCTTCACGTGTTTGTGCAACCGTAATGAGTTTACCAATCATAGAGTCGTAATACGGCGGAATGACATAGCCTGCATATACATGGCTATCTACGCGAACACCGTGTCCACCTGGGGTGTGCAGTACCGTAATTTTCCCGGGTGATGGTCTAAAATCGTTGTATGGATCTTCTGCGTTAATACGACATTCAATGGCGTGCATTTGTGGCTCGTAGTTACGGCCAGAAATTTTTTCACCCATTGCTATTTTAATTTGCTCTTTAATTAAATCAAAATTGATCACTTCTTCCGTTACACAATGTTCTACTTGAATACGGGTATTCATTTCCATGAAATAGAAATTGCGGTGCTTGTCCACTAAAAACTCTACGGTACCCACGCTTTCATAATTGATAGCTGCAGCTGCTTTAATAGCGGCTTCACCCATTTTTTTACGAAGTTCAGGGGTCATAAATGGAGAAGGAGACTCTTCAACGAGTTTTTGGTGACGGCGCTGAATCGAACAATCACGCTCACTCATATGACAAACCGTTCCATACTGATCGCCAGCTACCTGAATTTCAATATGTCGAGGCTCTTCTACAAATTTTTCCATGTACACGCCGTCATTCTTAAATGCAGCAGCGGCTTCTTGTCTAGCAGAGGTATATGCTTTTTCAATTTCTTCTTCATTCCAAACCACACGCATCCCCTTACCACCACCACCAGCAGTTGCTTTTAAAATAACTGGGTATCCAATTTCTTTGGCAAGTACCACCGCTTCCTCTAGACTTTCTAACAATCCTTTACCACCTGGCACCACCGGAACACCTGCTTTAATCATGGTATCCTTTGCCGTGATCTTATCCCCCATTTTATTGATCATTTCGGGGGTAGGGCCAATAAATTTAATGCCATGGTCGGCACAAATTTGTGCAAACTTGGCATTCTCTGCTAAAAATCCATATCCAGGATGAATGGCGTCTGCATTGGTAATTTCAGCAGCAGCCATGATATGAGGAATATTTAAATAAGAATCTACTCCTTTTGGCTTACCAATACAAACAGCTTCATCGGCAAATTTTACATGCAAGCTATCTTTATCGGCAGTAGAATAAACGGCTACGGTTTTAATGCCCATTTCTCTACAGGTACGAATAATACGAAGCGCAATTTCACCTCTATTGGCAATCAATATTTTATTGAACATCTTTTGAATTTAAAATTGAACTAAAACCTACTTAATTGTTAGGCTCTACTAAAAATAGCGGTTGGTCAAATTCTACAGGGCTTGCGTCTTCAACAAGCACTTTAACAATGGTCCCTGAAATTTCACTTTCAATTTCATTAAATAGCTTCATCGCTTCAATAATACAAACCACTTTACCAGCAGCTACCTCCGAACCTACATCAGCAAGTAATGGTTTGTCTGGCGAAGGTCTTCTATAAAAAGTGCCAATCATTGGGCTTTTGATGGTGATTAGGTTGTCCGCCTTTGGAGCAGCAGCCGGAGCCGGTGCACTTGCAGCAGGAGCCGCCGCTGGGGCAGCAGCAGGGGCTGGTGCATAAACCGCTTGGCTAGGTGCCGAGGTATAGGTTACTGCCGCCTCTTCTTTTTGCTTGATGGTTACTTTACCATCTTTGTCTTCTATACTGATTTCGCCAATGTTACTTTTATTGACAATTTTGATTAATTCGTGAATTTGCTTTAAGTCCATTTTTACGGTTTTTGGGGTAAATTGGGGTTATTTTGATCAATTTCGGGGGCAAAATAGGCATTTTTTGCCAAAAAAAGGGAAAAATGAATTTTCCCCTTTTTTATTTATTAACGTTAAATGTTATTCTTTTACTCTTTCTACGTAGTCGCCAGATTTGGTATTTACGCGGATCAATTCTCCTTCTTCCACAAACAAAGGAACCATGACAGTAGCACCCGTTTCAACAGTTGCTGCTTTGAGGGCTCTTGTTGCGGTATCGCCTCTTAACCCTGGCTCACAATACGTGATTTTTACAACAATCTTTTCAGGTAATTCTGCGCCAATGGCTTGGTCGGTTTCGGTATTAATAAATACAAAAACTTCTGAACCATCTTTTAAAAACTGCGGTGCATCAATCATTTCTTCTCCCAAAGCGATTTGCTCGAAAGTCTCATTATTCATAAGATTGAAGCCACTTTCGTCTTTATATAAAAACTGGAAAGCTCTTTTTTCTACACGCACAGGATAAATGGTTTCACCACTATTCCATGTTTTTTCGATAGATCTTTTGTTATCTACCCCTTTTAATTTAGCCCAAACCTTTGCTGCTGCACGGGCTGTCTTGTTTTCGCCAAATTCAACAACTGAATATAAGCTGCCGTCTAATTTAAGAATCACCCCACGTGAGATGTCTGAAGTAGTTGCCATGTGTTTAATTTTAAAATGAAGACTTCTGCAAGTCGAGCGCAAAAGTAGGGATTGAACGGGATATTTTGGTAAAGTTTAATAGGAAAGAAGGTAAGGTATTGTTTTTCACCTATTTTTGCGGCAAATAAAAATACCGAGACCAATATGTCAGTATTAGTTAATAAGAATTCGAAAGTTATTGTTCAGGGATTTACCGGAACAGAAGGAACGTTCCACGCTACCCAAATGATTGAATATGGTACCAACGTTGTTGGTGGTGTAACCCCCGGAAAAGGCGGCAGCACCCATTTAGACAAGCCTGTATTTAACACGGTTGCAAACGCTGTTGCATCAACTGGTGCCAATGTAAGTATCATTTTTGTGCCTCCTGCTTTTGCAGCAGATGCCATTATGGAAGCAACTGATGCTGGGATCGAACTTGTTGTGTGTATCACAGAAGGTATTCCAGTGCAGGATATGGTTAAAGTAAAAAATTATTTACTAGGAAAAACAACTAGACTTATAGGACCTAACTGCCCTGGCGTAATTACAGCTGGTGAAGCGAAGGTTGGTATCATGCCAGGTTTTATTTTTAAACCAGGACGCATTGGTATCGTCTCTAAAAGTGGAACCTTAACCTATGAAGCTGCAGACCAAGTGGTAAAAGCAGGTATGGGTATTTCAACTGCTATTGGTATTGGTGGCGATCCAATTATTGGTACACCTACCAAAGACGCCGTTGCACTTTTAATGAACGACCCTGAAACCGATGGTATCATTATGATTGGTGAAATTGGGGGTAGCATGGAAGCAGAAGCAGCTGAGTGGATTAAAGCCAATAAAACAAAGCCTGTTGTAGGTTTCATTGCTGGTCAAACAGCGCCTCCGGGCAGAAGAATGGGCCACGCAGGTGCTATTGTGGGTGGTGCAGATGACACTGCTGCTGCTAAAATGAAAATCATGGCAGCTTGCGGCATTCATGTGGTAGCAAGCCCTGCTGATATTGGAAAAACAATGGCAGAAGTCATTAATAAATAATTTCAACTTTTGATTCAAGCCTGTAACTTTTGTTGCAGGCTTTTTTTTGCCCTTCAATGCTTAGATTTACAATTATGAGGCGCCTACACAAGCAACTTCTTTTATTGATGTCAATAGCGATGATTAGCAGTACTATGGCTTCCGCGCAAGTAATAGTTACCGGCAGTCATGCGGCTTTTTTACGAGAAGGCGATAAATCTTTTATCACTGCAACAGTCTCTAACAAAAGCAATAAGCCAATTACAGGACAGGTACATTTGGCACTTATCAACCCAATCAATAATAGCCCTGTTGATGGTTGGTTTCAAAACGTTTTTCCATCGCAGTTTTATAGCATTGATGCAGGAGCCGAAATTCGGATTCAATTTCCATTACAAGCAGCATTTGGATATATACAAATGCTCCGCTATCAATTAGAAGCTACGGTATTAGAAAATAAAAAAGAAATTGTAAGCACCAGTAAATTCACAGATAGTGTTCAGGTATATACCAACAGAATTCTTGTTGCAGATTCTATCATTATTAAAAGCAGTAAAGATACTATGATAAAGGGCGTTTTTGCTCCCCTCCTACACGCCCCCGAAAGCAGCACCCATCAGAGTTTACGCATTTTAATGAATACGCCTACACCGCTTGATTATTGGAAATTACAATTAGGGAATAAACAATTTACAGCAACTGGTCTTGCACACTTTGACACCTTATTAGTAAGTGATTTTATGAGCAATGATATGGGAACTTATAGCCTTCAAACAAATCATTCGGGGGGACTCAATCATCAGCAAACTAAAATTATTTGGACGCACTACAATAAAATTGAAAAGCCAACAAACTATAAAGCAACATTTAGATTGCAAAAAGCAATTCAACAAAAAATAAATGGGCGCTGGAATACACTATCAGAAAATAATACACTGCATGTAGGAGACACGCTTAACGTTACTGTTACCATTGCTACCCCAACCGCTTTTAAAAAAATATCTATCGAGGAAAATAGTATAGGCGGAGCTAGGCTGCTAATTCCGCAAAACACAGGAGAAAAAAAACATGCTGCTCATTTTACAAAAGAGATGAGCAGTAATCGTTTAGCAAAGCAAGTATTTAGTTACCAATGTATACTTACGAATGCTGGTGTTTTTAGCACTGGCAATACATTTGTAAGTATCGCAACTAAATCCGCAAATAATAAATCCAGCAATAGCCCGGTCAAGCTTTTTTTACCTGCAACAGAAATAAGAATTGAAGAATAAATGCATAGCAGCCATTACGATATGATAATAGTTGGTCAGGGCATTTGTGGCACTGTTTTGAGTAGCTCACTTATTTTACAAGGGCAAAAAGTACTTGTCATTGATGATGGTAGTAATAAAGCAGCCAGTAAAATAGCCAGTGGCGTTATTAACCCAGTTACTGGACGGCGCATTGTAAAAACCTGGCAAATAGACGATGTGATGCCAGCGGCGGTTCGCATCTATCAGGCACTCGAAAAGAAGTTAGGAACGAGCATTGTCAAGCAGTGTAATATTGTCAATTTTCATGCCAGTGAACAGATGCAACAAGCTTTTGCAGACAGGATTGCCGAGGACCCTACCTACCTATCTACTCCACCCTTATCAAATACTATTTCAGCAGCTTTTGACGCCCCTTTTGGGCACACCGTTATTGACCCATGCTGGCTAATTGATGTTGAAAATTTACTGCATCATTGGCGCCAATATTTAATTGAAAAAAATGCACTCCTGCAAGATATATTTGATTTTAAAAAACTAGACAGTAAAGCGGATCAAATTGTTTACGGCAACTATTCCGCCAACAAAATTATTTTTTGCGAAGGTGCTAAAGGAGAAGTCAACCCCTATTTTAAACAACTGCCTTTTGCACCCAACAAAGGAGAGGCTTTACTAGTCAATATCAAAGATTTAGACAACCGTTACATCTACAAAAAAGCATTGAGTATTGTGCCTTGGAAAGATTCCATTTTTTGGGTAGGTTCTAATTACGAATGGAATCATCATAACGACGAGCCTTCTTTGGCATTTAAAGAAAAAACAATTGCGGCATTAAATGAATGGCTTAAACTACCCTATCAAGTAGAAGATCATATTGCAGCGATCAGGCCCGCAAACATGCAACGTAGGCCATTTGTAGGCATGCACCCTACCTATACAAACATGGGTATCTTTAATGGCATGGGTACCAAAGGTTGTTCATTGGCACCCTACTTTGCGGAGCAAATGACCGGGCATATTTTACACCAAGCACCCATAGATAATGAGGCTACCATTGATAGATTTCATATTTTAGCATAACAATACATCCGCCATGGCAAATTCAAAAGAAAGTATAGAATACGTGATTCCGGTTCAGTACCGTAAAATGGAAAACTTACACATCGTATTTTGGCTTTTCAAAGATATTGCTTGGTGTTTAGGAATACCGCTATTAGGCATTGTAATGATTGTTCCTACCCTTATCATTTCTATTGTTATTTCTTGGCGTACCAGAAAGTTCATGTCTGAGCTTTGCCATAATTTGGCCATTACATTTTGGATAAGTGCCAACTCATTTTGGATGGTCACCGAATTTTTTCATATCGATACACAAATTGCATTTTTGGGCATTACCTACAAGCACCTTGCCATGTTCCCTTTTGGCATCGGTGTGGTTATTTTGGCTTTCTACTACTTAATCTGGAAGCCAAGGCACAAAAATGAAGCAGAAACCATGTAATTAAGGGCTGCAATACCCCCATTTTGAGTGGGTTCTAGCGGCATTTGAAGTATATTTGCCCTTCAAATTATTGGATTAATAAATTAGCACTATGTACCGTTCACATAACTGTGGAGAATTAAGAGAAAGCCATGTTGGCAGTGAAGTAACCCTTGCAGGTTGGGTTCAAACAGTTAGAAAATTTGGCGCCATCACTTTTGTCGATCTAAGAGATCGTTATGGTATTACCCAATTATTACTCGGCGAATCGATGGCTTCTTTTTTGGATGAAAATCCATTAGGCAGAGAATTTGTAATTCAGGCCAAAGGAACGGTAGCGAGTAGAAGCAATAAAAACGGAAACATCGAAACTGGCGATATTGAAATCAATGTTAGTAGTTGTGTTGTACTTAATAAATCAGCAGTCCCTCCTTTTACCATTCAAGATGATACAGATGGTGGTGATGATTTACGCATGAAATACCGATACCTAGATTTACGCCGAAACGCTGTCAAGAAAAATTTAGAATTACGATATAACGTTAACCGTTCTGTAAGAAACTATTTACATGAACAAGGTTTTATGGATATCGAAACCCCTTTTTTAATTAAGTCTACCCCAGAAGGTGCACGTGACTTTGTGGTTCCATCGCGAATGAACCCGGGTCAATTTTATGCATTACCGCAATCACCACAAACCTTTAAGCAACTATTAATGGTGAGTGGTTACGACCGTTACTACCAAATTGTAAAATGTTTTAGAGACGAAGATTTAAGAGCGGACAGACAACCAGAATTTACACAGATAGACTGTGAAATGGCATTTGTAGAGCAAGAAGATGTTTTACAAATGTTTGAAAATTTAATTAGACGCGTTTTTAAAGACGTAAAAAATATTGATTACTCAGATGCCATCGAAAGAATGACATGGGAAGATGCGATGTGGCAGTTTGGTAATGACAAACCAGATATTAGATTTGGAATGAAAATTGCCAACTTGAAATCGGCATTTTTAAAAGGCGGAAAAATTGAAGCAACCGGTGATTTAATCAATGGCGCTGGCTTTGGCGTATTTGATAACGCAGAAACTGTTTTAGCCATAGCTGCACCTGGTTGTAGCGAATATACCCGCAAACAAACCGACGAGCTTACGGAGTGGGTTAAACGTCCGCAAATTGGCATGCAAGGTCTTGTATACATCAAGTGCAACCCCGATGGCACGTATAAAAGTAGTGTCGATAAATTTTATACCGAAGACAAATTAAAAGCCATTGCAGACGCTGCAGGGGCAAAAGCAGGAGATCTTGTTTTAATACTTGCTGGTAAAGAAGAAAGAACCCGAAAAGCAACATCCGAATTAAGGCTCGAAATGGGCAAAAAATTAGATTTCCGAAAAGACGATGAATTTAAATTATTATGGGTACTAGATTTCCCATTATTTGAATACGCCGAAGAAGAAAACAGATGGGTTGCTAGGCACCATCCGTTTACATCACCAAAGCCTGATCATATCAGTGTTATGATCAACAACAGTCCGGTTATTGAAAACGCAGATAAATATTTAGAACACCCGTATGCTACCATTAAAGCCAATGCGTATGATATGGTTTTAAATGGTAATGAAATAGGTGGTGGTTCTATCAGAATTTACCAACGCGCCCTTCAAGAAAAAATGTTTGACGCACTTGGCATGACTACCGAAGAAGCCCTTCATAAGTTTGGCTTTTTACTAGGTGCTTTTGAATACGGCGCACCACCACATGGTGGACTAGCCTTTGGTTTTGACCGCTTATGCTCAATACTTGGTGGATCAGAAAGCATTAGAGACTTTATCGCATTCCCTAAAAACAATGCAGGTAGAGACGTAATGCTTGACGCGCCTAGTACCATCGATGACAAACAATTTGTTGAGCTGCAAATCAAATTAAACCTCACAGACAAAGCCTAAATTAAATGCATGAAGCAGGTACAAATTTTTAAGGTGCTCACTTACTTGTTAATCCCCATTGCGCTATTATTTGGCTTTATGGCATTATTGGTATTACCCACCGCACTTGTAAATCCTGCACTCCTATTTGTGGTATTTATATTTTCTTGCATTGCTATTTATACTTTTTCTAGCCTACGTTTTGTAACAACAGCTATCAATAAAGCAAAAAACTGCAACCCAAGTTTAAAAGATTGGATTAAAATAAATGGATACATTAGTGTGGGTACTGCTTTTATGTTTTTATTAAACAGCATCGGCATTTTAATGCTACGCCCCATAGAGTTTAATGATTTTGTAACCAAAGCCATGGAAACGCAGGCTAGTTTACCACCAAGCATTACACCCGCTTTTGTTGGACAAATGCTCAAGTATACGGCTATTTTTATGCTTATCACAAGTACCATTTTACTCGTTCATACCAGAATTCAATTTGTATTTTTAAAAGCGTATAGCTACGTATTTGAAAGTGAATAACCATACCCCACTTGCCGAAAGAATGCGGCCGAGTAAACTAGAAGACCTAGTTGGCCAAGAACACTTAACCGGTAAGGGAAGTATTTTAAACACAAGTATTGCAAAGGGTCATATTCCTTCCATGATTTTGTGGGGCCCTCCGGGTGTTGGTAAAACAACCATAGCCAATATTATTGCGCATCAACTCAATGCCCCCTATTTCCAGCTCAGTGCCATCAGCAGCGGCGTAAAAGAAGTACGTGAAGTGATTGATCAAGCAAAAGAGCAACCAGGTGCTGTCCTATTTATTGATGAGATACACCGTTTCAATAAAGGACAACAAGATGCACTTTTAGCAGCTGTAGAAAAAGGAATCATCACACTCATTGGTGCCACTACCGAAAATCCTTCTTTTGAAGTAAACAATGCCTTATTAAGTAGATGCCAGGTTTTTGTATTAAAACAATTACAGGAGCAGGACCTACACGCTTTAATACATGAAGTAATCAAAAAGGATGATTACCTATCTACCCTCTCCATTCAATTACAAGAAACAGCCGCATTATTTAAAATTGCAGGTGGCGACGCCAGAAAATTACTCAACTTATTTGAGCTTGTTGTTCAAACATATGCAAGCGATGTTGCTATTATCATTACTGACAAAATTGTAATGCAAGTAGCACAGCAAAAATTAGCCATTTACGACAAGGGTGGTGAGCAGCATTACGATATTATTTCTGCCTTTATAAAAAGCATGCGTGGTAGCGATCCAAACGCTGCCGTGTACTGGCTTGCGCGCATGATAGAAGGTGGAGAAGATGTAAAATTTATAGCAAGGCGCATGCTCATTTTTGCAAGTGAAGACATTGGAAACGCCAACCCAAATGCTTTACTGCTAGCCAACAATACTTTTGATGCCGTAAGCAAAATAGGATACCCCGAGTCGCGTATTATATTATCGCAATGCGCCACCTATTTAGCTTCTTCTCCCAAAAGCAACGCTTCGTATGTTGCCATCAATGATGCGCTAGCACTCGTTGCTAAAACAGGGGATTTACCAGTTCCGCTCCATTTACGCAATGCACCCACTAAACTCATGAAGCAAATGGATTATGGTAAAGATTATAAGTACGCTCACTTAGGCGAAAATAATTTTGTGGACCTTGAATTTTTTCCGGAAGCCATTAAAGGGACAACATTATACACCCCAGGGAACAATGCCAGAGAAAATGAAATCAGAAGCTTTTTAGTACAGCGCTGGAAAAAGAAATACGGATACTAATTATTTTTTTGAGGCACCATTCGACCCGAAGTGCCTCTATCACCACCTTCATGGTATTCGGCGTCTTCATTAACATCCCATAAATTATACAACTCTTTGCCTGCAATAATATTTTTTGCAGCAAGCATGGCTGTCATCATGGAGTGGTCTTGATTATTGTATTTGTGCATACCATTTCGGCCCACTAAATATAGTCCTGGATAATTTGCCAATGCATCTCTTACACTATCTACTCTTGCTTTGTAAAACTGATCGTAAACCGGATATGCTTTGGGTTGTCTCACTACGTATCCATCCACAACGGCAGCAGCCTTTGTAAGACCAATTTTTTCAATTTCTTTTTTTCCAAGTGCAATTAAATCAGCATCAGAACTAGTCCATAGCCCGTCTCCTTCAAAGCAAAAATATTCGAGACCATAACAAGCCATGCTTGGATCAGGCACCATAAACGGACTCCATGATTTAAAGTTTTGAACCCTGCCTACTTTTACTTTGGGATCGTGTATGTATATCCAGTTATCAGAAAAAGCATCCTCGTCTTTACAAATAAGCACTACCGTTAAAAAATCACGATAACCAAGCGCAGCAGCGTTTGCAGCCACAGTTGCCGGAAACGCAGGTAACACATTTGCCACTAATTCACGCATCGGTGCCGATGATAGTACATAATCAAAACCAGTAACATGGCCCTGACTTGTTGTTTGTACCGTCCAAGAATTATGAGCGTATTCTATTTTTTGTACCCCACAATTCATATGTAGTGTAACACCCATGGCCTTGCTTTTTTCGGCGCAGGCTTCCCACATCATACCAGGCCCCTGCTTAGGATACCTAAATGAATCGATGAGCGTTTTAATCACCTTGTCTTTGTCTGTTGCTTTTTTATTAGGCTTAAAAAGCGCATTAAAAATGGCACTACTTAAAGAAAGTCCTTTAATACGCTGCGCTGCCCAATCAGCGCTAATTTCGTTACAAGGAATACCCCATACTTTTTCGGTATAGGTCTTAAAGAAAATATGAAAGAGTCTTTGACCAAACTGATTGGTCACCCACTCTTCAAAATTGGTTGGATTTTTTACAGGAAATACTTTTGCTTTTAAATAACTCAACACACACAAAGCACTTTCAAAAATGCCTAATTTCCGGAGAGCCTCAAAAGCAACAAGTGGATAAGAGAAAAAATGATTGTTGTAATAGATACGTGAACTTCTTGGACGCTCTAACATTTCATCCCCTAATATCTCTGTCCAAAAATCTTCCACCTCTTTTGATTTAGAAAAAAAGCGGTGCCCGCCAATGTCAAAATGATAGCCATTATAAGATTCGGTTCTTGAAATACCACCCACATACTGCGGATCTTTTTCAAAAACAACCACTTCTTGATTGCCTTTTGCGAGTAGGTATGCGGCCGTTAAACCAGCTGGACCAGCTCCAATAATTGCGACTCTTTTTGACATAGATATAGGGGTTATCGGTGTAAGATGGCAAAGGTGCTAAATTAATATGGATCTACCACTATTTTTGGGCTT
This sequence comes from uncultured Bacteroidota bacterium, assembly GCA_903958045.1. GTDB lineage: Bacteria > Bacteroidota > Bacteroidia > Chitinophagales > Chitinophagaceae > Sediminibacterium. The sequence goes on from CAJBRT010000188.1 coordinate 15,520, forward strand.
CAATTTATACTTATCTTTCCTCAAAATAAGCGCTACATGAATTCGTTTACCTGGACCCTAGAAACCTTCGAAAACCTTACGAATAAGCAGTTGTATGCGATACTAAAACTTCGTTGCGAAGTGTTTATTGTAGAGCAGGCTTGCAACTATCAAGACATTGATGGTAAAGACCTTAAAAGCTTTCATTTGTGTGGATGGGACGGAGACGAACTCGTTGCCTATGCCAGACTATTACCAGCAGGGGTATCATTTGATGAGGTTTCTATTGGCCGTGTGCTAAGTTCGCCAGCCTACCGCCGACAAGGTGCTGGCATTGGTCTCATGCAAAATGCCATTTCCAATTGCTATGAAAAATTTGGGAAACAGCCCATCCGAATTGGTGCACAATTATACCTTCAAAAATTTTACAGCAGCTTTGGCTTTATCAAAGATTCAGACATGTACCTAGAAGACGATATCGAACATATCGAAATGATCTTACCGTAATTCTTCTTTTACAAAACGGGCGGTATGACTTTCTTTGCAGTTCACCATTTGCTCAGGTGTGCCTTCAAATAAAATAGTGCCGCCACCATCTCCACCCTCTGGGCCTAAGTCAATAATATGATCGGCTACTTTTATAACATCCAAATTGTGTTCAATCACAAGTACCGAATTGCCTCTATCCACAAGTTTATTGAGCACATCAATGAGATGTTGAATATCCTGAAAATGAAGTCCTGTTGTAGGTTCATCTAAAATATAAAAAGTTTTACCCGTATCTTTTTTACCCAGCTCGGTAGACAGTTTAACACGCTGTGCTTCACCACCACTAAGCGTTACCGCCGATTGTCCAAGTGTAATATAACCAAGACCCACATCTTGTAATACTTTTATTTTGCGGAAAATAAAAGGCACAGGTTGGAAAAATTCACAAGCTTCATCTACCGTCATGTCTAAAACATCACTAATAGATTTACCTTTATATCTAATCTCTAATGTTTCACGGTTATAACGTTTACCATTGCATTTTTCACAATGGACATACACGTCTGGTAAAAAATTCATTTCAATCACGCGCATACCGCCACCCTCACAAATTTCACAACGTCCGCCTTTTACATTAAATGAAAAACGGCCTGCTGTATAGCCTCGTATTTTTGATTCGGCAACAGCTGCAAATAAGGTTCTGATTTCGGTAAAGAATCCACAATAGGTAGCCGGATTACTCCTTGGCGTCCTACCAATGGGTGATTGATCTATTTCAATTACTTTATCGATATGCTCAAGCCCTTTAATCGATTTAAATGGCATGGGTTGCTGCTTACTATCATAACAATGCTTTGATAGTAATGGATAAAGCGTTTCGTTAATAAGCGTAGACTTGCCACTTCCGCTCACACCGCTTACCACAATTAAATTACCCAGCGGAAAAGTCACCGAAACCTTTTTTAAATTATTGCCAGTAGCTTCCTTTAAAACAATGCTATGTCCGTTGCCCGTTCGGCGCTGTGCAGGTACCGCTATTTTTTTCTTTCCATTCAAATATTGAGCGGTATCAGAATTAGAAAGAAGCACCTCTTGTGGGGTACCCGCTGCAACAATTTGACCCCCATGCTTACCCGCACGTGGCCCAATGTCTACTAAATAATCAGCTGCTAGCATAATGTCTTTATCGTGCTCCACCACTAAAATACTATTGCCAATATCGCGCAGGTTTTGTAGCGCTTTTATAAGCTGCATATTATCACGCTGATGTAGTCCAATAGAAGGCTCATCTAAAATATAGGTGATGCCTTGCAATTGAGATCCAATTTGTGTTGCCAGCCTAATACGTTGAGACTCGCCCCCACTAAGTGTTTTAGAAGGTCTACTGAGTGACAAATAAGTAAGTCCTACATCGAGTAAAAAACCTACCCGCTCTCTAATTTCTTTTAAAATATCTTTTGCAATGGCATTGTCTTTTTTAGAAAGATGATTTTCGATTCCTTCAAACCAATTGAGTAATTTGTCTAAATTTAAATCACTAATCTCTGCAATATTTTTACCAGCTACCTTAAACCACAAACTTTCTTTTTTTAACCTGGCGCCTTCACAACTTGGACAGTGCTTTAACTCCATAAATTGTTCTACCCATTCACGCAGTGCCTCCGTTATACCCGTTCCGGTAAACCAACGTTTTAGCATAGGCACAACACCTTCAAAAACACCTTCATAAGCACTAACAACCGTGGTTTCATCCATATCAAATGTAGACTCGGAAGGACCATCTGGTGTGCCGTATAACAACAGGTTAATAGATTGTTCAGATAAACTACTTATGGGTTTATCGATACTTATTTTATGTTTTTTCGCAAGCACTTCTACTTGCTTAAACAAATAGGCTTCACGCTGCACACCCAGTGGGGCAATACCTCCCTCCTTAATACTTAAACTCCTATCGGGAATAATTTGTTCCAACGAAATTGAAAATACATTACCTAATCCTTTACAAGTTGGACATGCGCCATAGGGTGAATTAAAAGAGAAGGCATTAGGCGAAGGCGTTTCGTAACTAAGGCCCGTTTCTTCACACATGAGTTGCTTTGCATACTGCACTACTTTATTAGATTCATGCACCATCAAAAACAAAAGCTCTTTTCCAAGTTTCAATGTTTGCTGTACACTTTGCGAAAGCCTTACTTTACTATCAGGCGTAACTTGCAAACGGTCTACCACAAGTTCTATATCATGAATTTTGTAACGGTCTACTTGTAATTTGGGCGTAAGATCTACAATGTCCCCATCAATTCGAACTTTTAAAAAACCCTTTTTTCGTACTTCCTCAAAAAGCTCTCTATAATGACCTTTTCTTCCTCTAACAAGTGGCGCTAATAATACAATTTTTTTATTGTCATATTTTTCGGTGATGGAAGCAACAATTTCTTCTTCGGTAAACTTCACCATTTTTTTTCCCGTGTTATAACTATAGGCTTCTCCAATGCGGGCGTATAATAATCTCAAAAAATCGTAGACCTCTGTTACAGTTCCAACTGTTGATCTCGGATTTTTATTGGTGGTTTTTTGTTCAATAGAAATAACTGGCGAAAGACCTGTAATTTTATCAACGTCGGGCCTTTCCATATCTCCCATAAATTGTCTGGCATAGGCACCAAAACTTTCCATGTACCTGCGCTGCCCTTCGTTATAAATCGTATCAAAAGCCAGAGATGATTTTCCGCTTCCGCTTACCCCCGTAAATACCACTAATTTATTTTTAGGAACACTGATATCAATATTTTTCAGATTGTGTTCTCTTGCGCCAAAAACTTCAATGCTTTCGGTATGAATACTAGAACTTATTGCGTTAGCGGATTTCTTTGCCATAGTAGAATGTAAATATAATAACAACGAAGGGCTTGAATGGTTGAAAACATACAAATGTTAGTAGATATTAGACAAAGTTTTTTTGGGCGCTGCAATTTTCTGGCTTAATTTTACAATAGTTCTTAAAAAATCTTATCCAGAAAGGCAGAGGGAATGGCCCATTGATGCCTTGGCAACCCATATCATTCGCAGTGATATGAAGGTGCCAAATCCGTCCATCACATACAATGTGCATGGAAAGATAAGTCAGCGACGTTTGATTTTTTGCCTTTGGCTATTAATATTTCAAGCTCACCTGACTATATCTGGTGAGCTTTTTTATTTTTAGTACCTAAGAAAAAATGAAAAAATGGATCATCAAAAAGTTTTAAAAATTGGATTGTTTGGGTTTGGCGTAGTAGGTGAAGGCCTTTATAAAGTATTACAACAGACACCATCGCTCAAGGCAAATATTGTTAAGGTTTGTATCAAAAACGTTGATAAAAAAAGAAACGCCCCAGCGGAGCTGTTTACCACCCAAAAAAACGATCTATTACTTGACCCCAATATCAATGTAATTGTAGAAGTAATCGACGACTCAGTAGCGGCATTTGATATTGTTTCAACGGCGCTTTTACAAGGCAAAGCGGTTGTTAGTGCCAGCAAAAAAATGATTGCTGATAACCTGCCTGCTTTACTAGCGCTACAACAAAAAACAGGACTTTCCTTTTTATATGAAGCAGCCGTTTGCGCTTCTATCCCGGTCATCAGAAACCTAGAAGAATATTATGACAATGACCTACTACACTCCATTAAAGCCATTGTAAACGGGTCTACTAATTTTATTTTAACTAAAATGTTTGAAGACAAATTAAGTTTTCAAGCAGCGCTGATACTAGCTCAACAATTAGGTTTTGCAGAAAGTAACCCCAAATTAGATGTAGAAGGCTATGACGCGCTTAATAAATGGACTGTTTTACTTGCCCATGCGTATGGTATTGTTGAAAAACCGGAAAACATTTTATTTAGCGGTATTCAAAATATTCAATTAAGTGACGCTACTGTGGCGCAGGAAAAAAAGCTTGATATCAAACTCATTGCACAAGCTAAAAAATTAACGAACGGTAAAGTAGCCGCATTTGTGCTTCCACAACTAATAAGTCAAGCAGAACCCCTTTCGTTTGTTAAAAACGAATACAATGGTGTTGTGATTGAAAGTGGATTTGCAGACAAGCAATTCTTTTATGGTAAAGGTGCAGGAAGTTTTCCAACTGCATCTGCTGTGTTAAGTGATATATCTGCACTCCGATATAATTATTGTTACGAGTATAAGAAATTATACCAGCAGGCTCCGCACGAATTAACTTCCGACTATTTCTTAAAAGTGTACGTAAGCTTTGATGACATTAAAAATGTTCCAAAAGACAAATTTGAGTGGATTGAAGAATGGCATGCGCAAGAAGACCGCAAATACCTCATTGGGGTTCTACACGTTAAGGAGCTGATTCAAAGCAATTGGTGGAAGGAAAACAACAACTCCCTCATTTTAACCCCCGATCCTATAATTGACAACCTAGATATTGTTCACCTCAAGAAAAAAAGCTTAGAATTAGCCGGTGTTCTATAATTAATAGGTGCAACTATAGTAGCTTTGCATGTAAATCAACAAGATGCAATTGCAACTAAATAGAAATGCGACTATTGGTATTGGACTATCCTTAGTTACAGGAACTAGCTTTATCCTCCTGTCTTTTTTGATGGGTAAGGAAAATGCTTTTTTACTGCTCAACTTAGACCTCGGGCCTACCTCTGATTTCTTATTTTATATATGGGCCAATGCTGGCGATGGATTTATTTGGATTCCTGCATTTGCATTAACGCTCATGTACAAGAAACAGTTTATCCCTTTTCTGATTGCAACGATTGTTTTATCAACTATCATAACACAAAGTTCAAAACAAGTATTTTTTAAAGCAGAAAATAGACCTACGGCCGTTATCACAAATGCCACTTTAATACATAAAGTGCCTGGCATCGAAATTCATACAACAAATAGTTTTCCGTCGGGTCATACCGCAACTGCTTTTTCACTTTTTTTATTTTGTTGCTTTATTAGTGCTAAAAAATGGATTGTACCGGTTGGATATGCCTATGCACTGATTGGAGGATACGCAAGAATATACGCTGCACAGCACTTCCCAATAGATGTAGGCGCTGGTATATTAGTAGCCTATTGCAGCGTTATACTAGCATGGGTCGTTCACATTAATTATTTCAATAAGTGATTATGAAAACATTTAAAAATACAAGAGCACTTGGTTTATTGTTTGTACTCTTTATAAGTACCTCTTTAATAGCACAGGACACTACACAGCAAATTACAACCGGCAGGTTTAATAGTATTGCAGCTCAAAAAAAGCCCTACGTCATTCTCATTTCAATAGATGGACTTAGATCTGACTTTGTAGAAAAGTTTAATGCAAAATCATTACAAGCCTATGGCAAATCAGGTGTCGTTGCGGATTATATGACATCAGCATTCCCTTCCTTAACCTTCCCTAACCATTATAGCATTGTTACAGGCCTCTACCCAGCACACCATGGTCTTGTAGACAATACATTTTTTGATGAAAAATCAAACGCCACCTACACCATGTCTAATAAAAAAATGGTGGCGGATCCGTATTGGTATGGAGGAACGCCCCTTTGGGTGCTTGCAGAAAAACAACAAATGGTAACAGCAAGTTTTTATTGGGTTGCATCCGAAGCCCCCATTGAAAATACAAAGCCAACTTATTTTTACAATTACAACGACAAAATAAAAATAGAAAAAAGAATTGCGCAAGTTAAAGAGTGGCTGAGCTTGCCTGCTAAAACCAGGCCGCACCTCATAACTTTTTACATGCCTGACGTAGACGATGCAGCGCACAATTTCGGACCCAATAGTAAAGAAGCTGAAGCCGCGGTACAATACATAGACAATGTAATCAAACAAATGAATGAAGCCATTAGCGGCTTAAACCTTCCTGTTAATTTTGTTTTGGTTTCGGATCATGGCATGGCGCTTGTCAATAGCCAGACTCCCATGCGACTCCCAAAAGCAGTGGATCCTGCAAAGTTTTACATCCCTTCTGGTAGCGCACTCTTACAACTCTATGCAAAAGATAGTTCTGTAATTGTACCTACTTATAATGCGCTACTTAAAGAAGCAAATGGCTATGATGTTTACCTCAAAGAAAATACCCCAAAAGATTTTCATTACAATA
>CAJBRT010000189.1 GCA_903958045.1 uncultured Bacteroidota bacterium
CAAGGCTTAGTGAATATTGGTTGTGGTACAGATTTTTCTATAAAAGAATTAGCAGAGTTGATAGTTGCAGAAGTTGGATATGAAGGTCAACTTGTGTTTGATACAACTAAGCCAGATGGGACGCCGAGAAAGTTAATAGATACAAGTAAGATTAATAATTTTGGCTGGAAGCATAGAATTACACTTTCTGAAGGAATAAAAAATACATTAAAGGAAGTAATTAATTTATTTTAAAATAAAATTGAAATGAAAATAGCAGTAGTAGGCACGGGCTATGTGGGATTGGTAACAGGTACTTGTTTCGCGGAGACAGGGAACAAAGTGACTTGTGTAGATATAGATAAAGCGAAGGTGGATAAATTAAGCGCTGGACAAATCACTATTTACGAGCCTGGCTTAGAGAAGATTTTTTTAAGAAACATCAAAGAGGAGAGATTAAAATTCACCACCAATTTAGAGGAAGCGGTGGAGGATACAGAGATCATCTTTTTAGCATTGCCTACACCGCCGGGTTCGGATGGTAGTGCAGATTTAAAATATGTGTTGGGTGTAGCGGATCATTTAGGAAAAATATTAAAAGGCTATAAAGTCATTGTCAATAAGAGCACCGTACCAGTAGGTACGGCGGACAAAGTAAGTGCAGCGATTGCAGTAAACTACAAAGGTGAATACGATGTAGTGAGCAACCCAGAGTTTCTAAGAGAGGGTGTTGCGGTGGATGATTTTATGAAACCCGACCGTGTAGTCGTAGGAACAAGATCAGAACGCGCAAAAAAGTTGATGAGTGATTTATATGCGCCATTTGTAAGACAAGGTAATCCTGTGATCTTTATGGATGAGCGTAGTTCTGAGTTAACCAAGTATGCTGCGAACAGTTTTCTTGCCACTAAGATTTCTTTCATGAATGAGATTGCACAACTGTGTGAGCGCATGGGAGCGGATGTGGATATGGTGAGAAGAGGGATTGGATCAGATGAAAGAATAGGTAAGCGTTTTTTATTCCCAGGTATTGGATATGGCGGAAGCTGTTTCCCAAAAGATGTACAAGCATTGATTATGTCATCGGACGAAGTGAACTATGCTTTTGAGATTTTAAAAGCAGTGGAGAAAGTAAACGCGAATCAAAAACTACATTTAGTAGAAAAGATCAAAGCTTATTACAATGGCAACTTGCAAGGCAAACAAATTGCGTTGTGGGGACTAGCGTTTAAGCCAAATACAGACGATATTAGAGAGGCGCCAGCATTGAGTATTATTGAAGCATTAACTGCATTAGGTGTAATCATTACTGCGTATGATCCAGAAGCGATGCCGAATGTCAAAGCGCAGATAGGTGATAAGATTAGCTATGCCGAGAATCAATACCATGCATTACAAAATGCAGAAGCGTTGATTATCGCCACAGAGTGGAGTGAGTTTAGAACGCCGGACTTTGAGCGAATGGACAAAGAGATTAAGCACAAAATCATCTTTGATGGTAGAAATTTATTTGATGTATACAAGATGAGGGAACTAGGGTACCATTATGAGAGTATTGGAAGGTTATATAAATAATTATTTGATATATTTGCATTTTACAATAAGCTATAAACTATCATTCATGCCTTATTTATTTACTTCTGAGAGTGTTTCTGAAGGACATCCAGACAAAGTAGCGGATCAGATTTCTGACGCCTTAATTGACAACTTTTTAGCATTTGATCCACAATCAAAAGTGGCTTGCGAAACTTTAGTTACAACTGGTCAAGTAGTACTTGCTGGTGAAGTAAAATCTAAAGCATATTTAGACGTTCAAGAAATTGCACGTGGTGTGATCAAAAAAATTGGCTACACTAAAAGTGAATATATGTTTGAAGCAAATAGCTGTGGTATTTTATCAGCTATTCACGAACAATCTGCCGATATCAACCAAGGGGTGGATAGAAAAAAGAAAGAAGAGCAGGGTGCTGGTGATCAGGGAATGATGTTTGGTTATGCAACCAACGAAACCGATGATTTCATGCCATTGGCACTTGACTTAGCGCACAAAATCTTAATTGAACTTGCTGCATTAAGAAGAGAAAACAAAGCTATCAAATACTTACGTCCGGATGCAAAGTCTCAAGTAACCCTTGAATACAACGATAAAAACGAGCCTGTACGTATTGATGCGATTGTGGTATCTACACAACACGACGATTTTGATAAGGAAGGCAAAATGCTTGAGAAGATTAAAAAAGATATCATCGAAATTTTAATCCCGCGCGTAAAAGCTAAGTACAAGAAGTACGCTAAATTATTTAACAAGGATATCAAATATCATATTAACCCTACCGGTAAGTTTGTAATTGGTGGACCACACGGTGACACTGGTTTAACAGGCCGTAAAATTATCGTAGATACCTACGGTGGTAAAGGTGCACACGGTGGTGGTGCTTTCTCTG
>CAJBRT010000190.1 GCA_903958045.1 uncultured Bacteroidota bacterium
ATATATATTATAATTGTTTTGAATTATTTATCAATTATTTATAATTGTTAGCCGTTACTTAATAATTGATTATTGAAATTGATATAAACACTTACCCAATTGATCTGATAGTGGCGTTTATTTGATTGAGTTTTAAACTCGGGGGGTATGGGGGCTTTGGGTAACCGGGCCCTCATTTTTTATGTAGTAGCCCTACTGTACGCATTGATCTTTTGGGTAGGATTCATCATATACGATACCAGCGTACCGTCTTTTAGTATTTCTACCACCCTAAATCCCTTGTATGGGGTTCCCCAACTTCCGCCCATATGTGCGTCAAATAAACAAGGAGTTTGCCTGGTGCCTAATAATTTTACTCCATCCTGATCATGTTCATGCCCGTGAAAAATGGCGGTTACATTTGGGTACTTCTCTACCAGGCTTTCAAAACCAGGGGTATTGATCCCATTTGCAGTCCATGCCTTTTGTGGAATATGTAAAAACAGTAAAACATGCTTACGCTTCTTGTTGGCTTCTAGCTGCGCTGCTAGCCAATCTAAATTTGGAGATAGGTATTTACCAGCTTCATTAGAAGTATCTGCCAAAATAATCGCGTGGTCTTTTGCAATGACGGTGTGATTGAGTGGCATACCCCAAACTTCATTCCAAAAATCGGCACTAACCATATCATGATTTCCTCTTGTCACATAATAAACAGGATCTAACCCATCAATCTTTTGTTTGGCCAGCGGTAGGAAATCTTTTTTGTCATGAATAATGTCGCCGTTGATGACGCAAAAATCAAGGGGTGTTTCCTTATTAAAATCATTGATTTGCTGAATCACTAGTTCCATCATGGCATCATAAGGCGTGCCTGGCTGTCCGTAGTGCGCATCGGATGCAACTACAAACCGTAAAGCAATTTTATTTCTATGCTCAAAAACAGTTGTAGCGTTTATTTTTTTAAACCCGCCTACTGCATAAAACGCAGTAGCAAATGAAACATTTTTTAGAAAAGACCTTCTAGATGCATTTTGGTAGTTCATGTTTATGACTATTTTTGATAAATAAATATAACTATTAATTTATGATTCAAAAGATTACCCTTTTGTTATGCATTGTTTTACTAACGCAGGTTGTATATGCACAAGAAAGTACGCGAAGGCAAGAAAAAATGAGACTTGTTGGTAAAAAAATATACCTTGGTAACCGTGCATTGAGTATTTCTGATGCAAGAGATTTATCGGTAACGTTACCGGAAGCATATTTATATTTTAATCGTGCTAAAAGAATCAGAGATTGGAACTACTTTTGGGGTGGCTATTTAGGATTATCAGCGCTGAGCTCTAATACACTTAGTCCAAATGGAAATTCTACCTATGGCGTATTTGGTTTATTAATAGGTGCGATTGTAGTACCCAGAGAAATTAGAAGACAAAAATTAATTATAAAAGGAATCGAAGCGTATAACGCAAAACAACTCAATCAATAGTAACATGGAAAAAGTTTGGCTGATTACAGGATGTTCAACAGGTTTTGGAAGAGAACTTGCATTACAGGTTTTAGCAAAAGGATATAAAGTAGCTGTTGCATCGCGTAAAACAAGTGATGTAGATGATATTGTTGCAGCATACCCAAATACATCTATTGCCATTCAATTAGACGTTACCATCGATTCAGAAATTAAAGCAAGCGTTGCACAAACAATGGCAAAGTTTGGTCAGGTAGATGTGCTTGTAAACAATGCTGGTATTGGATACTTTGGTGCCATCGAGGAAAGTGAAGAAGCGGAGGTAAGAAAAATGTTTGAAATCAATGTGTTTGGTTTAGCTAAAATGACACAAGAAGTGTTACCACATATGCGCAAACAAAGAAGTGGCCACATTTTAAATATTGCCTCTATTGCAGGACTACGATCATTTCCTGGCGTTGGTTTTTACAACGCTACAAAATATGCGGTGGATGGATTTAGTGAAGCATTGGCAAAAGAAGTGGGAACCTTAGGAATTAAAGTAACCATTATTGCACCGAGTGGTTTTAGAACAGATTGGGCAGGACGTTCTGCAAACGAAAGCCCTATTATAATTCAAGATTACGCAGAGACAGCAGAAAAAAATAAGAAAACAATTAGAGCCATAAGTGGCAACCAAGCGGGTGATCCAGTAAGAGCGGTTAAAGCTATGATACAAGTAGTTGAATCAGAAACCCCACCTATGCGTTTGTTACTAGGTGCCGCTGCATTAAGAGGTGCGAGAGAAAAATTAGAAGAATTAAAAAATGATTTTGATACTTGGGCGTCTGTTTCCGAAGGTGCAGATTTTCCAAAAAGCTAATTCGATTTTATAATATCGCTTCTGATTCAAAAATAGCATTCCAAAGTCCAATGCGAAGTTCAAGTGCTTTAACGGATGCTGTGGTAGCTTGTTCCCATTTAGAAGCATCTGTACCACATAATCTATTTACCATATCAAGTGCCAAATGACTGTGATGATCGCCGTCTACTTCAATATGCCTTTCGATATAGTATTTGAAAATGCTCACTTTATCCGGCGCATCGGCATAAATTTTATCTAATATTTTCATAAACATACTAGGGATCAAATCTTCGCGACCAAAAGTAAAGACAGCTGCTTTTACATGTAGTGGCGCGTTAAAAGAAATATCAAAAGTAAACTGTAAAAAATCTTTGACTTGCTTTGGTAACTGTGCTGCTTCAATAGCCTCTTGCACTTTTGTGCCAGCATTGATTTGAGCAATCAGCGAGTCAATGACAATTGTGGAAGCACCCATTTGCTGCATCGCTTTCAGGTACAATTCAAAATGACTAATTCGATTGCCCGCTTCGTCTACATCAGACTCTTCTCCTAGTACAATTTCATTGATTAAATACCTAGTATCTGCGTTGCCAACGGGCACCCAAGGAAGGGTAACAGAGGTCAATCCAATTTGGAGTGATTTTAACAAACTCATAAAATCCCAAACCGCAAAGACATGGGTTTCAGAAAACCGTTGTAACCCATGTAAATCTTGAATTTGACTATATACCGGGTGGGCCAACAAAGTATTTCTTACTGGTTCAATGGCTAGTTTTAATGGGGATTCAAATGCTTGCATGAGTTAACGCGGATTTATAATTGGCCGCGAAACTAAAACAACTACTACTAGAAATTGTTTATTTGAGATATTTTAGGCGTAAAATGACAATCTCATGATGATTGTTGCACTATTTTACTAAACTCCCGTAAATAATATTTTCAATTTTTCCCTGAAATCCAAAATGTGAATTGGGTGTATGCTGCGTCATGATTAAACAAATCAATTTTTCTTTGGGATCAGCCCAATAAGTAGTGCCATAATAACCACCCCAAGAAAATGAACCTTTGTTCCTTGCTTCTAAATTTGCCGCCTTTTCAGAAGTAATTGCAAAACCTAAACCAAAATCGTTGAGGCCATCATATTTAAAATCTAATTGTGGACTCAACATTAACGCTGCGGTACGTGGCGAAATAATTTGTTTACCATTGTATTTTCCCCCATTCAAAATCATTTGTAAAAAAACTGCATAGTCATATGCGGTAGAAGACAAACCAGCGCCTCCCGAAAAAAACGTGGTTCCAAGTAATGGATAGTTTGGATCAATGTTTCTAAATGTTGGACCCCACTCAATAATTTTATTGGTGCTGTCTTCGGTGTACACAGTAGGAAGTCTGTTTGCTTTTGAAGCGGGCACATTAAAATAAGTATCGCGCATGCCTAGTGGCTCAAAAATATTTTTATGAAAATAAGCTTCGAGCGTCATGCCCGAAACAATTTCAACAATGCATCCTAGTAAATCTGAATTTAAACCATAGGTAAATTTTTCTCCGGGCTGATGCACGAGTGGAAGCGTTCCTAACACTTTCATGACATCAAGTAATGATGCACTTGATTTACCTAATCCGGATGGGATCCCCGCTTTTGCATAGATGGCTTGCATTTTTTCTGAACCAATGGCGGCGTAATCAATGCCAGAGGTATGGGTTAGTAAATCGCGGATAGTGATATTTCTTTTTGCCGGCACCGTTGTGTAAGTAGTATCTACTTCATAAAAGTTTTTTAAAACATTTTGCTTATAAAAAGTGGGAATAAAATCACCCACGGCTTGGTTTAGACTCAGTTTTCCATTTTCAAATAATTGAAGTATTGCCAAACTAGTAATCGCTTTTGTCTGACTCATGATACGGTAAATAGCATTTGCCTCCATTTGCTTTTTAGAAGCTCTATCAGCAAAACCATGGCCTTTATAGTAAACTACTTGATTGTCTTTAATAATGATAGTAGAAGCACCTACCAGCCAATTATTGGCCACATACTTATTGAATAAGGTATCTATTTGTGCAAGTTTAACCGGGTCTAAATTTTTTGACCTTGTAACAACGGGTGAAAGTACTTGGGCAACGCTAGTCGCAACAAACAAAACAAGAGCGGTAACAACCGTAGTAAATTTTTTCATGACATACAATATTTGAAATAGTAAGATACTACAAATCAAATATTGAATCCAAAGAATAGACTTGAAATTGTGATGCAGCAGGTGTAAAGAATACGCTTATCATTTTTTGTGCGAGCACCTCAACCGGTAGTGCTTTTTGACTTTTGAACAAGCCTAGTTTATTAAACGCGTCAAAAATTGCGATGCCCAGTTTTTCCATGGGCCTTATTTTGTCAGGCTGTCTGAGCAAAAAACCAGGTCTAAAAATATGAATCTGCTTAAAAGATAGGCTAGCAACAGCATTGTCGAGTTGCCCTTTAATGCGGGGGTAAAATAACCAAGAACTGGCGTTAGCACCCATAGCAGATACCAGTACATAGGCTCCAACACCATTCTCAGCAGCGGTGGCCGCTGTTTGGTATTGATAAGTATAATCAATTTTGTATTGTTCTTTTTGACTTCCAGCCTGTTTTAGCGTAGTGGCTAGTGCCGAAAAAAGTACATCCCCTTTTACGAGATGCGCCCACGACTGTGGGTTATCAAAATCTACAATATGGCAGGTTAATTTAGCATGCGTAATACTAAGTGCTCTTCTAGAAAACACAACCACGCTTTTAAAACGGCTGTCTTCTAGTAATTGTGTTACAAGCGCCGAACCCGTAGCGCCAGTTGCTCCAATAACTAGTGCTGTTAGCTCACTCATATATGTTCTTTTACAAATTGTAAACAGTATTTTTTAATCATCTCACGCACTTCGGTAAAGGATCTAGTAATTTCTTCTTCGGTACCAACTGCTTTTGCTGGATCCGGGAAATTATAATGAAACTTTTCTGCGTTACTTGGATAGTAGGGACAAACTTCTTTGGCGTGATCACAAACCGTAATGACAAAATCAAATGGAACATCAGTGTATTCCAACACATTATTTGAAGTATGACTTGAAATATCAATACCATCTTCTTTCATGGTTTGAATAGCCCTTGGATTTACACCATGGGTTTCTACACCTGCACTGTATACATTTGCTTTATCTGCAGCAAAGGTCTGTAAATAACCATGTGCTATTTGACTTCGACAACTATTACCAGTACATAGTACTAAAATATTTTTCATAGATCGTATTTTAACAACAGCCACCACCTGGCACACAGGCTGTTTTATTTTCTAATGGTTTTTGTGCAAAAACGGTGATGCTCATAATGCCGGTGCTACCAGATTTAAATGATGCAATTTCTTCTGCAGATAAATAGTTTACTAAAATATCATCAGGAATTACAATGGCTTTTTCTTTTTGAATGGTTACGTTTTCAAAACCTGTTGCATCAATTAATTCCATGTATACATTTTTTTGAATCGCACCAGACACACATCCAGCATACATTTCAGCGTCTTTGCGTAAGCCTTCTGGTAAAGCACCTACAAGAACAACATCACTAATACTAAAATGTCCACCAGGTTTTAAAACCCTAAACATTTCTGTAAATACGCCATGTTTATTGGGCACTAAATTTAAAACGCAATTACTCACAATCACATCCGCTACATTAGAAGTGATGGGCATGTTTTCAATATCACCTTGTCTAAATTCTACATTGTTAAAACCACGCGCTTCTGCATTAGCGCGCGCTTTATTAATCATGGCAGGTGTAAAATCTATACCAATTACTTTACCCGTTTCGCCGGTTTCATGTCTAGCAATAAAACAATCATTACCTGCACCGCTTCCTAAATCAATAATAACATCACCTTTTTTGATACGCGCAAACTGTGTAGGCAAACCACATCCTAGACCTAAATCTGCATCTGCGGTATAACCGCTAAGTGTGGTGTAATCTTCCGACATAATATTGTACACCTCGGTAGAGCACCCGCCCGCTCCGCAACAAGATGACATGTTAGTTTCTTTGTCTTGTAAAGCTATTTCGCTGTATTTATTTTTTACGATCTCTTTAAGTTGTTCGTCTGTTTGCATATTTTAATTTTTTACTTTAACAACAAGTAGAGGGTGTTTGAATAGAAGCGGATAATAATGTATTGAATATAGCATTCGCTTTATCTAATACTTCTGTATCAACACAATAACAAATAGATGCTCCATCAATATTTCCTTTAATTAAACCCGATTCTTTCAACTCTTTCAAATGTTGTGAAACGGTAGATTGTGCAATGGGTAAATCTTCAACGATATCGCCGCACATGCAAGACTGCTTTTGCAATAAAAGATGTATGATAGCAACACGTGCTGGATGAGAAAGTGCTTTTGCAAATTTTGCAATGAGCAGTTCTTCTTCTGAATAATTGATAATTTTACTGGCTCCCATATTAATCGCAATATTACGATTAATAGTTGAATTGAAAAAAATAGTACTCTATTTAATTGATTTATAAACCATTATGTATAACATACTTAACACTAAGAGCGGTCCGGCAATTATAACATGCGCTGTCCAATGCATGTTGGACCATCCTGTAATGACGTAAATGAGCCCGCTTACTAAACAAATAGCCGCACCAATGAGCGGCTTTTTATAACCGACAAAAACAAATAATAACACAACCACAGTTGGTACAAGATGTAAGCATACATCAAAAACGGTTTGTGAAATACTTTGCTCTTTATTAAAAACATCTACTGCAAAAACAAGTAGCGTAAGTGCATACAATACACCAATACTCGTTGCTGCAATGAGCCATTTATTTGATTTCGAAAACATCAAATTATTTTAATAATTCCTTATAAAAATATATCATGCGCTGTAAGTCTTTGATACCAATGCGTTCATCAATTCCATGAAAACCTTTTACGTCTTGTACCGCCGAAAAATTTAATACCGCTTCACTATTGTTTCTGAAATACCTAGAGTCGGTGGCGCCAATCATTAAAAAAGGTGACACAATAACATTAGGTACTGAAGCGTAAATAATGTTTTCGATTTTTTTAAACTGTTCGCTTTCAAAAGAACTTACAGCAGAGGGTTCCATGATAGAAATCGTTTGCTTTTTAATAACAACACGCTCATCACCAACCACTTTGGTTACATATGCTAAAACCTCATCGCTTGTTTGTCCCGGCAAAATGCGACTGTTTATGGTAGCTTTTGCAACAGAAGGAATAACATTATCCTTAATACCGGCCTTAACAATAGTAGGCACAAGGGTTGTGTGTACCATTGCGTTGGACTCTTTTACTTTTTCAAATTGACCCATTACCACAGGTTTAAATAACCATAAATTGCTTAAAACAACTTTAGTCATAAAGCTTTCGGCAGGTCTAGTACGCTTAATGAGTTCTTGCACTGTTGGTGTAATTGCACCAGGCATTTGCTGTGCTCTAACCTTTACAAGTGCTTTATTTAAAACATCTATAGCTGTTTCTGGGCTTGGCATAGATGAATGACCGCCCGGTATTTCTACCTGCACATCTAGGTTTACATAACCCTTTTCGTTGGTGCCAATTACTGCAACAGGCTTATTGAGTCTTTTAAAATGTTGTTGATCAATTTGCCCACCTTCATCTAGTACAAGTGCAGGCTTAATGTTATTGTCTTTAAACCATGCTGAAAATATTTTTGCGCCACGTTTGCCTGAAACTTCTTCGTCATGCCCAAAACACAAATAAATGGTGCGATTGGGCGTAAAGTTTTGTGAGAGTAATTGTTCTACAGATTCCATAATAGCAATAACAGCAACTTTATCATCTACTGCCCCACGACCCCAAATTGTATCGTTTTTGATGGTACCACTAAATGAGGGTACAGTCCATTTACTTTCTGCAATAGCTTCTACTGGAACCACATCGGTGTGACCCATTAGCACATAGGGCGCTATAGTCGTGTCTTTACCTATCCACTTATATACGTAACTAAATTCATTAAATATTTGTCTCGTAAGTTTTGAGTGAACAAGTGGATAGCTTGTCTCTAAGAACTTTCGAAATTTTAAAAATTCGGTAGTATCAATGGGTAAGGTATCACCGTAAGAAACTGTTTTTATTTGAATGGCCTGACTCAAATGAAGAGCAGAAGAGTCAATGTTTGCAGGTATCTCAACTGTTTTATGCGCTTCGAGCGGAGTATTTAATACAATCGTGTTGTACAATAACACGCCAACAAGTACTACAATAATAATTGCCAGATATTTAAATGTTTTTTTAACCATAACGCATACTTTAAATTGAATACTAAGTTAAATTTAATATTTAGTAATTCTTAACAATTGAATATATTTATTAAAATTTACAGCCATGAGAAAATTAATTCAGTGGATATCGAAAAGCATCATTGTATCTGCGTTACTATTTCCAATTATATCTAACGCGCAAGAAAATAAAGCAGAGGCGGCTATTCAACAAATAATGAAAGAAAATCCAGTGATGGGTTTATCGGTGGCGGTAGTAAAAGATAACAAGTTTATTTATACCCATTCATTTGGTTTAAAAGACGCCGAAACCAATACACCACTTACCAACGAAAATATTTTTAGAATCGCTTCTATTTCAAAATCATTTTCTGCATCGGCTATTATGCAATTAGTAGAAGCTAAAAAAGTTAATCTAGATCAAGATGTTAGCGAACTAATTGGATTTAAAGTTCGGAATCCAAAATTTCCTGAAACAATTATCACGCTTAGGTTAATGCTATCTCATTTATCATCTATCAATGATAGCCAGGGTTATTTTTCATTAGATTCAATTAATCCTGCACGATCAGTTAACTGGTATAAATGCTACAATAGTTACGAGCCAGGAAAAAGATATGAATATTGCAATTTCAACTTTAATATGATTGGGACGATCATTGAAAAAGTGAGTGGCGAAAGATTTGATGCCTACATACAAAATCATATTTTAAATCCTTTACAACTCTATGGCGGATACTATGTGAACGGATTAGACAAATCTAAATTTGCAACAATCTATGAATACCGACCGGATGCAGCAAAGTTTGTTGCATCTCCTAATGCTTATGCACCAAGAACTGCAGAGGTGGCTGCTTATCAAATGGGATATAGCGCACCTATATTTTCACCAACGGGTGGCATGAAAATATCTGCAAAAGATTTAGCTACCTACATGATGATGCATGCCAATTATGGAAAATATAATGGCGTAAGAATCATTTCAAAAAAGAGTTCAAAAATGATGCAAACGGCTGTTTCTGATATAGAGCCTTATGGGTTTGCATTAGAAACACCAGCAACAATAATAGACGGAAAAGTAATGGTAGGGCATACAGGATCTGCATATGGACTATATAGTGCGATGTTTTTTAATCCAAAAGAAAAATTTGGCATTGTTGTAATTAGTAATGGATGTCATCCGGGTGAAACAAGTGGATACAACAATGTGATTAAAAAAACGGTAAACGCGTTGTACGATAATTTAATTGTTAAATAAAGTGTATGTCTCAATTAATTGGTACTTGTATATGGTTTGACGGGAATGCAAAAGAAGCATTCAATTATTATCAAAATATATTTAAAGAGGTAGAATTACTATCTGAAAATCCGTTTGCTGTAGTTTACAATTTATATGGTAGACGATTTATGCATTTAAATGGAGGACCGGGACATCCTGTTTCACCAGCTATTTCTTTTTACATCATGGCGGATAGTAATGAAGAGGCTGAAACCATCTGGCATCAACTTATTGTTGACGGTAAAGTTTTAATGCCTTTAAATGAATATCCTTGGAGTAAAAAATACGGATGGTGTGCTGATAAATATGGTGTGAACTGGCAAATTATAGTAGACTACAAGAGTAGCTGTAAAGTGATGCCTAGTTTTATGTTTTGTGGAAATAATGCTGGTAAGGCTGAAGAAGCTATAACCTATTATAGATCTCTTTTTACAGATTCAAGTCTTGTAGAAATGAGAAAATACGAAAAGGGCGGACATGATACCGAAGGATATATCATGTATGCACAGTTTGAACTCAATAAATTACCTTTTGGAATCATGGACAGTTCTGCGCCGCATGGCTTTAGTATTACAGATGCCGTTTCATTTACAATTTCAGTAAATACACAAGAAGAAATAGATTACTACTGGGATTATCTCGTAAAAGAAGGAGCACCCGGAAAATGCGGTTGGCTGCAAGATAAATATGGTATTCACTGGCAAGTAGTACCATCCATTTTAGGTAAATACATGACAAGTCCTGAAACGGCACCTAAAGCAACCTATGCCTTTTTACAAATGACTAAATTTATTATTGCTGATTTAGAAAAAGCTGTGGAGGGAGGTCAATAAAGTGTATCCATTACAACTAGTTAAGCTAAATACTGAACTTACACTGTATGTTCCTGACCCAGCACTTATTCAATCAACCTATCAAAAATTAGCAGCAGAAAATACTGCGGCTATATTTCCATATTGGGCTAAAGTTTGGGCCTCAGCTCATGCAATGACCCAGTTTTTACAAGAAGAACCATCGTGGATACAAAATAAAATAGTTCTCGAAATTGGTGCAGGGGTTGGGATTCCTTCCTTTTGTATTGCTTCACTAACAAAAAAAATAATAATTAGTGATTATGCACCGGATGCAGTTGCATTACTTCAAAAAAATATTAATCATTTAGCGCTTAACAATGCACAGGCTGCATGTATTGATTGGAATACAATTTCTGAAGATACTACTGTAGATAGCATTTTACTTAGCGATACCAATTACGAACCATCTGCACACAATAATTTAGTTGTACTAATTAATCGGTTTATTAATAATGGAAGTAGCATAATATTAGCGACTCCCAACAGACTCGCTTCAAACCCTTTTATAGATCGTATTTCTAAATATATTACTAGTACAAAAAAGTATAGTATACCAGAAAATGATACGAACAAAGAAATTGTAGTGATGGTACTTAAAAAATAATTTATCTTGAAAATTATCATAAAAAAGAAAGCTGGCAATAAACATACCATCTCCTATAACAGAGAAGGTTTTGAAGATTATTGGATTGAAGCAGATGATTTTTTGGTATTACATGACTTGTGTCACTATGCTATAGAAACTACATTGCAATATAAAAATGCATTTTGGGGACTTATAGCAGGAGGTATTAATCCAAGTATTTTTGAAAATAAAGAAACAAGAGATTCATTAGAGCTTGCAAACGAAGCATGGTACGCAGAGCATCTTGCTAATCTTTTATTAATTGAATTTACGCAAGGTGAATTTGAAGATATTAATGCTATGCTTGAACAAAGCTTGAGGCAGCAGAATTCTCGCATTCCAACAATTCAATTTTCAAACATTGTAGTTGAAGAAATTAGAGTACTCCTAAATACATTAATAGAAAATTGGCGAGTGGTTGAAGTAGGTAATTATTTAAGTTTAGATTTTACAATTTCGGCATAAGATTTTGGTAGCACCATTTTGAAACGGCTATAGGATGCATCCGAAATATTTTTTGTATCAAATGGGACATACTTTACATAGTCTGTATTTGCTCCGGCCAATCTTCCGTATTTATAGTCGTAGGTAAACCAACCATCTGGCTGAAGAGCGGCTTTAGGAACTATAGTATTAGGGACAGTAATAAAAAATTGGTTGGTTTGTTTAGTAGCAGTGTTTGTAAGGGATTGGCTTCTGAGCGCTATGTACGCCTCTTTAGCTGTTTCAACAGAAGGATCTATCAATTCTACTTTTTCAACAAGATAATTTCGGTATCTATATTGATTGTCTTTTTTGTATTGATACAATTCGTTTAAGACAGATGCAATCGTATCTTTTAAGTAAGGATAATGCGTACAACCTAAAATGAGTGTATTTAAAGGCTTCGTAATTTTTTCTTGCACCATTTTTTCTAATAAACTAACCAAGTGGTAACGCACATAATTTGATGGGTCATTTAATTGCATATCTAAACAACTTCCTTTATCATCATATTCACACAAGAGCTTATTATTAGATGCATCAAAACGATATGCACTTAATAATGTCGTATCAATCGTATACTTATTGTTTTTAAGAGAAGGGCCTTTATACTCTTTTCTAGCCTTGGTTAATGTATCTACAAAATAACTCCAGTCACGGTCAATACTTTCTGCCAGTCCAGAACCGCCCTGACTAATGACTGATAATGCTGGCATACCCATTGCGTTTGCCATGTCTTGTAAGGTTCTGGGATACCCGTTAGACGCAACCGTTCCAGCAGTTGCAAAAACACCAATGGTTCCTGTACCCTTTTTTTGCTGGTAGGCTAATGCTGCTTTTGAACCAGCATCAATAACACCTATTACGGGTACATCAATATGATCTTGTTGCAATTTTAATTTAATATCTAATAAGGCATAAGCTGTAGCAGTATTACAAGCTAGGACAATCATTTTTACAGGAGGCTTTTGAACTGCGTCTGTTAAAAAGAACTGCATATTTTTTTGAATATGTTCTTTTAATAAATCGGTTTTATTTTCTGCAGCATAATTACCATAGGGCATATTAGCTTGGTCCGCTAAATATTGAAAATATTCTTTAGAAAAATCAGGCTTCCCATCTGCTCCTGGCTTACCGGTTTCATTATTAAATGCATCAAGAGCTAATATAGCCTCCAGCACGGTTAACCCACCAGTACCGGAGTCGAATACACCAATTGGAAGGGCTTTTTTGTTATTTTTTATTGCTTGTGCATCAACTTGTAGTTGAACTATCAAAATCAATACAAAAACAATAAAATAAATTTGTTTCATAAAATGCATTTATACAACTAATGTAATTAATTTTATTTTAATCAATTCAAATGAACCAAAACGTTACTCAATATATTTCAAGGGCAAAGCTTTGGAAAGAAGAGCTTCAAACTATTCGTGAAATTTTATTAGAAACAGAACTCGTTGAAGAATATAAATGGGCTTCCCCTTGTTACACACACAACAATAAAAACATTATTATTCTTGCTCCATTTAAAAAATATTTTACTTTGGGTTTTTTTAATGGTGCTCATTTAACGGACCCAAAGGGTTTGTTGGTTAAACCAGGTGAGCACACAAGAGTTGGAAGACAGTTGAGGCTTGAAAATGTCGCAGACATTGTCAAAAAAAAGAGCACTATTAAAAAGTTCATTAAAGAATCTATTTCAGCAGAAGCGTTTACTCCCTCAAAGCCAGAAGCAGCCCCAGCAATAGTTGTAGAAGAATTAAATGTAATTTTTAAAAAGAACGCTGCGCTCAAAAAAGCATTTGAATCTTTAACACCTGGTAGACAAAGAGGTTATTTAATATTTTTTTCGGGGGCCAAACAATCTGAAACCAGGATTGCTAGAATTGAAAAGTATACACATCAAATTTTATGCGGCAAGGGATTAACGGATTGTACCTGTGGACTTTCCAAACGAATGCCGGCTTGTGATGGTTCTCATAAACTACTCAACAAAAACTAATATATCGGCGGGTTGACAATCGAGTGCTTTACAAATCGCTTCTAATGTACTAAACCGGATGGCTTTTGCTTTACCTGTTTTTAGTATTGACAAATTAGCCAAAGTCAATCCCACTCTATCTGATAGCTCATTTAAAGAAACTTTTCTTTTTGCCATCATCACGTCTAAATTTACTTCTATTGGCATATTAAACAGTTAAGTCGTTTTCGGATTGAAGTTCAATTCCTCTTTTAAATATTGTATCAATAATAATAATAATCGCTGCCATAAAAATGAAAGCTGAGCCGTCTGTCCAATATTCGTTCAATTGATTTACATCAAATCCTTTTTCAGAAATATTTTGTACAACCCTAGTAGCAACGATACTTAAAACGCCAATACTAAATGTCACGGTTCTTATACGACTAATTTGTTTAGAGACAAATACACTAAACGGTTTTTGTAAATCAAGTTTGCCAACAAGTTTAATTACCTCATAAAATAGAAAAGCTTTCAAAAATGAGATCGATAAAATAAAGCCATAGATTAAAAAGAAAACAAATTGGCTTCTCTCATACATGGCACTTAAATCAAGCTTGTTGTACAAGTTTTTTAATACGAGTGGATTCCATAAACTATACCCAAAATTGACAGCTAAAGCACCCGTTTCGATACATAGGCCTACAAAAATGAACCATGCCACTACTTGCAAGAATTTGAAGACAAATGATGAATTTTTGGTCATATCCTTATATTTTATGACCCAAAACTAATTATATTTATTGAATATCAATAAATATTTATTAATTATCGTTCTCTATATACTTTTTTGCTTCGTCTGGATAGAGTGAAGCATAGAGCTCTCTCACTGCCTTTTGTCTTTTTAGATCCTTTTTTCGTTTATAGATAGCGTCACACCTTTCTAATAGATCTGATGGTACCGGAATCTTATAACCCAGTTGTTTTGATTGAGTGCTAAAAAACAAAGGAATGTCTATTGCTGGATTAAAGGAAGGGGCCTCCACAGCAGCATATGAAAACCTGTTTTTAAAAAAAATAGTTCTCAATCCATCATAAGTTGCAATAGTGGGAATAGAAGAATGATCATCATCGGGATAGTATTTTGAATAAAAACGTAGTCCATTATTTTTTATGGTTCTAACGCCAGTGCAAAAAGCAAGTATACTTCTTTCATGTTCTGAATAAAAAGACTTTTGTTTTTTTACAGCTACCGTATCTTCTATTTCTGTGGTATTTGCAATACCAACAAATAATGATTTGCCTGCATAATTATTTTTTGATAGGCTATCTAATACTTGTTTTGAAAACTTTCTGTCATCATACCAAGTGCTAGGATCAATAACTATATAATTGTCAAATAAATTTTTGTGCTTCGTCAATATATTTAGTGCAAAGATTCCACCAAAACTATGTCCTACAAGCGTTCTATAATTACTCACTGGATATTTAGAAGCCACATAATTAAACACATCGGTTTCTAAAAACCGCGTAAACAAATCGGCTCCGCCTGTTTCTTTTGTATAAGGCATTAGTTTATTATTGGCTATTGGATATGGTGTTAACTCATTCGTTCTTTTATAAGGAGGAATACATACCACAATCATTTTGGGAATCATCATATTACCAGAAAATTCTGATAATTCTTTAACCATACCTGCTACCGACAAATAATGAGATCCACCATCCAATACATAAAGCACTGGGTATTTAGCGGTACTATCTTTACCCTCTCTAACATCTTTTGGTAAGTAAACAAAAATATCTCTATTTGCTTTATACGTATTGGAATACACACTATCTACGGTTCCAAAATATGGTTGAGCATGCGCCCCCATACAAAAAAGAAGTGCTATCGAAAAGAGTAGTTTATTGAGTTTCGACATAGATTAAAATTGACATTTTACAAGTATAATTACATTTCTTTGTACTAACAAAGTTTAACGAAATGAAATTATTAACTGTTCAAGCTACCATAAAAGTACCCATACATAAAGTTTGGAATTATTGGACGAATCCAAATCATATTGTGCATTGGAATTTTGCAAGTGCTGACTGGTATTGTCCGAATGCAACAAACAAATTAGAAGTTGGTGGTGAATTTCATTATATAATGGCTGCTAAAGATGGGGCAGAAAGCTTTGACTTTTGGGGCACATACCAATCTATAGAATTCAATAAACATATTGATATACTACTTGGCGATGGCAGAAAAATGATGGTTTCATTTGAAGAAACAAATGAAGGCACTCATTTAACAGAGCAATTTGAACCTGAAACAATGAATGCCATTGAATTACAAGAAGCCGGCTGGCAATCTATTTTAGATAACTTTAAAAACTATGTAGAAAAAGATATTAGCTAGCCTTTTTTTCAAAAGCACAAAAAATAAAATTTTGTACGGAGCCTGACGGTGTGATATGATCTTCGCGCTTACATTCAATATTTTTAAATTGAGCGTTTTCAAATTCGTTTTTTAAGCTAGTCTCTTCATATTGCTTGATTTCTAACCCACTACACTTTGTTGGGCCATCCACAGAAAATGTACCAATTACAATTTTGTCTGAACAGGCTTTATTTACAATTTCAATATATTTTGAAATAGATGAAATATCTGTTTGAAAATGAAATGCAGCGCGGTCGTGCCAAAGGTCGTAACGAGATGTTGGATTAAACGCTAAAATATCACCTACAATCCAATTCACATTTATTGCCTTATCCCCTAACCTTGCCTTTGCCCTGTTAATTGCAGCTTCCGAAATATCGAGTACAGAAATATTAGTATACCCTTCAATTAATAAGTAATCAACAAACTTACTATCACCTCCACCTACATCAATTATTGAGGCATTTTTGGGTATCTGAAGCTGCTTTACAAAATTTATAGAAATAGTTGGGACTTCTTGTGTCCAACTAACTTGATTGGGCTGTTTAGTATTATAAATATGTTCCCAATGGTTTTTAATTTGTGCTTGCATGGAACAAATTTCAAACTATTTGAAACTTTTTATTGTAACATAAGTCACAAATAGCAAGTGGTGTAAACAGTCGAGCTATAGTATTGAATGTTTTTTCATTTGCTTATCCATTACACTAAACCATACAGGAGGCACAAGCGCTAGTAAAATCATGCCCGGGTAGCCTGTAGGCATTTGTGGCGCATCCTCCATATGTCTAAGCACTTGATATTTACGTGAAGCCATATAATGGTGATCACTGTGCCTACTCAATTCAAAAAATATAAGTCTTCCAATTACATGATTGCTATTCCAACTATGCGCCGGTAATACACGCTCGAAGGTTTGATCGTTTCTTTGTTGTCTTTGCAAACCGTAATGCTCTATATAGTTAACCGTTTCTAACAGTGCTGCACCAATAAATGCAGCTACTAGAAAGTGGCTAAATATAACAAGTCCAAAATTTAAATAAATGAGCAGGCAAAAACCAATTTGAATCATTTGAAATAAAGCCATCTCATTCAATATATGCGGAAACTTGCTTTTTCTTTTTTGCGCGTCCTGAATAGCTATTTGCCAGGCTTTTACATACGTACCCCTAAACGTTTGCAGCCAAAAAGAATACAAAGACTGTTTGTATTTTGCTGTACTTGGATCATTAGGCGTTGCAACATGTTTATGATGCCCTTTATTGTGTTCAATAAAAAAGTGCATGTAAAGGCTGGTAAGTAATAAAGACTTTGCAAAAAATTGCTCTGTTTTGTTAACTCGGTGTCCGAGCTCGTGTGCCACATTGATGCCAAATCCACCACACAAAAGGCCCATGGCAATTATTCTACCAAGAATATCTATAAACGAAAGTTGGTCATTAAAACTTTGTAAGAAAATATATAAAAAGACATATTGTAGTGGCACGGTTAACCATAAAATAAAGTCATAAATTTTATTTTCTTTGGCCACTACTTCTTCTGTTTCCATTAGGTTTTTAGGATTAGGCTCAATAAACAATTCAACTATTGGTACCAAGAAAAAAACAAAAATGAGTGGTATAAAACAATAAATGCCAGTTCGCGTAAACGCTAAATAGGCAAAGAAATAAATAATAAATGGTGACAGGTAGCGAAAGGTCTTAATAAACGATACCATAGCTTTAACTTATTAAGACGTTAAATTACACAAATAAGATGTATTAATAAAATAGAAAATACAAAGTGGCTATACTTTAAGGGGAAACAAAAAGGGTCATACATTTTGTATGACCCTTTACAATAAATTATCTTTGAGGTTATCTTGGAATTAATCCAATCTGTTGCATAAACTCAAGATTATCCATAAAATCTTGCTCTTCAGCAATTTTACCATCTTTCATTTTCACAATTGTACAACCAATTACATCGACACTTTTACCTGTTGCTGGAATTCCAAAAAATGTACCAGTGTGTTTGCCTTTAAATTGCCAATACTTTACCAACTTATCTCCATCTGCAAAGATTTCTTTAATTATAAATTGTCTTTCAGAAAAGCCTACTACATAATTTTCATAGTATGCTTTCGCGTTTGCTTTTCCTTTAATTTCAGGTACAGTATGCAGTACTGCATCATCTACATATGCTGAGTCTAAAATATTTACGCGGCCCTCGTTAACAGCCACTTCCCAAATATTTGAATAAAAGTCAACATTTTTTTTGCCTAATTCGGCGTTTTTGTCGTTTTTAGAATTGCATGATACTAGGCCAGCAATCACACAAATCGATAATAATAATTTTTTCAAAATTTAATTTTTAGGATTTAATAATTAATGATTCAATAAGATAGATTTCAATTTAGCTATTTTATACCATTTTTTAAAATATATGACTATATACTATAGCGCTCTTTTAAAATATGCAAATGATGAAGGGCATGGCCAAAAATGATGAACCCTAATGCATTTACTGATACAGGATTGTCACTTGCGGTACCCAGGCGCTTCTGCTGGTCCTCAGTAAACGAGGCAAAAAGTAGGTTGGTTGATTGTCTTACAACCCTCCATTCCACTAACATATCTTTCCAATTTCTATTGGCTGCGGTTGCATTATTTGCATATTCGTTTTCATCAAATCCCGGAATAGGCGTAGTTTCTCCCCTAGCGATAGCAAGTGCACGGTAAGCAAATATGCGCTCGGTATCTATAACGTGTTGAAACATTTGCTTAATTGTCCACTTATCAGGTCCGTATGAATAATTAATTTTTTCTATTGGTATCGCATCCCAAAACGCAATAATTCTTTCGTTGTATTGCTGTACTAAAATGGAATAATCTTTTCCACTTGTATAATTTATGTAAGTCTGGTAAAAACTACCATATTCTTTTGCGCTAGGACGTGACATAGTAAGGGTTGGTTGTTGTACTACAAATATAGTATGCCCATCCAATTAATAATTATAGTTTCACTCCAACTGTAATAAAGAAGTTGCAAGGCTCCGCAGGCATGATTCCTGGACCCGGATAACCGCTAGCGCGTCTTGTAAAATACTTTTCACTAAATAGATTATTGATGCCCGATTTTACAAAAAACTTTTCACTAAACTTATACGTGCCGCTTACATCCACTAGCTGATAAGATGGAATCAAGCCATTTACCCCATTTGCAGTAGGCGTTACTGTATTATTAGCATCACTAAACGCTTCTGAAACATAGCTGTATTGAGTTGTAAACGTGAATGCTTTTTTTGTGTACGTGAGTCCTGTTCTGATAATATTATTTGGTGCGTTTTCAACCTTCTTGTCATGTAAACTGTTCTCTACAAGCTGATTGCCTTGCCTAGAAATTATATTAAAATTTGCATACCGTGCTTGGATAATGGCAATAGACGAAAAGAAAGTTAGATGTCCAATTGTGCTATTTTTCATCCAAGCCTTAGTAGGACTAAACTCCAAGAGTGCTTCTACACCTTTACTCTGGCTGTTGCCAACATTGGTTCTGAAATTATAAAAACTTCCATCCGCTTTTTGCTGTGCAATTACGCCAATACGGTTATTGTATTGTAAAATAAAACCACTCACATCAAAAAATAAATAGTCTTTTACTTTTCCTCGGTAACCTAAATCAATGTTATAACCTTTTGCGTCTTGTAAATCTGGATCAATAATATCAGTGATGGGATTAGCCGTTAAATCACTAAACAAAACGGGACGATACGACTGCGCATAGTTTGCATAGATTTCTGTAGAACCAATATGGTATTCGGCACCAATGCCCGGCAAAATAAACTGACGACTTTTTTGTTGCTTAACACCGGACATGTTGTTAATATGCTCAATTCTAAATCCAGGAATAAGTATCAAATGCTTGCCAAGCTTGAAAATATTTTCTGCAAAAAAAGCGGTGTTCGCTGTTAAGAAATTAAGATTGGTAGGAAATGGAGCTAGCGTGTTTAAATTATAATCAAATCCAGTATCGCCTTTGCCGTTTTGAAAACGGTTTGTTGTACCTCTAAAATAGCGGATGCCAGCAGATATAGTCTGATCATTGTTACCTATTTTATAAGTACTTATGTAACGCATTTCTGCACCAAAGTTTCGGTACTGATCAATATCTACTCGTCTGTTATTGTATTGTAACGTAGATGCATTAATCGTATCAGCAACATTAGGCGCAGACATAAATCCAATACTATTTCTATCGCCTATCATTCCAAATGTTTTAAAGTTTAACCTACTACGCTCATTAATGGTGTAATCCAAATTGAGTGCTGCCATATTCCATTGTACTTCAAACCAGTTTCTATTTCTAGTGCTTCTATATGCATTTTTTGAAAATTGAGCATCTGTTAATCCGCCTGGTTGCTTACTTACATAATCAAAGTGGGTAATTTCCATGCCAAGCTTTAATTTACTACTGAGCTTCCATGTATAATTTGCAAAACCCGTGTTCACCGTAAAGCCGCTGTTTTCTCTAAATCCATTTCCTTTTCGGTGATCCCAAAAAGCATAATAGTGCGCTTTATCATTTTGACCACCTATGGCATTATAGGAATTAAATAAACCAAAACTACCAGCTGTTTGCTGTGCTTCGTATTGAAAAGTTTTTTTGAGTTCGCTTCCATTTTTTAGAATAAAATTTACGAGTCCGCCAAACTGTGGTCCATATTGTAAGCTTCCTGCACCTCTTACTACTTCTACGCGTTGCACCGAATTTAATTGAGGGGTATAATACGCTTCGGGATATCCAAAAGGATCAGCACTGATATCATATCCATTTTGACGAATATTAAATTCCCAGCTTCTGTTAGGACTAAGGCCACGTGCAGCAATCCCTATTTGAATTCCACTTGGATCACTTTCCCAAATATGAATCCCGGGCACTTTAGCCATCACCTGTCGCATGGTATTGGTAACCACATTGCCCTGCACATTATCCATTACTATTAGTGCATTTTTTTTGCCGGCATTAATAGTAGTACCAACCACTTCTGGTAAAAAATGAATATCAGCGGCTGAATTTCGGCCTACGAGCGTGATGTCTGGCAAAAATTTAGGTACACTAAATCCAGTATCCTTTGTTTTGATGGGCTGCTGCGCCGAAATAAGATTAAAACATTGAACAAAAGCCAGTACAAGTATCGTTTTCCTCATTATCATAAAAAATATGGCCGCAAGTTGGCTCCAATTTTTTATAACTATTTACGGATATGGAAAACTGAATAACGATATACGGAAAATAAATGGACAACAGTGCCTGATAAAAAATTACCTCAAAAATGATTTATAAAACAAGAAGAGATTAAATTCGAGGACTTACTTTCTAGCACGAATGGCCGTTTATTTAAATATAGAATAATGAGCAATCATAAAAACCTATCTATTGTCATGAATGCACTCATGACTATGTACTCAGAGAGAGTTCCGGATGTAAAAAAAATCATTCATGACTTAATCAGAGAAAATATAATTTCTGATGTAAACGAAATACGCAATGATCACATTGCATTTCGAACAATGGGAGTGCCGCATCTTGGTATTGCATCTTTAGAAAAAATATTTCTTCATTTCGGATACATTCGAAAAGAACATTACGCATTTGCTTCAAAAAAACTAGATGCATATTGGTATGCGCCACCATCTGAAGAGTTCCCAAGAATCTTTATTAGCGAACTGCGCGTGCATGATTTATCCAAAGACGCGCAGGATATCATTTTTTCATACACCAAAGAAATTACAAGCGACCCCGTTGATCGTTTAGACCTTAATGATGCCGTTGCCGTTGGAAACTTTCTTCATCAGCCACTTTGGAGAATTCCTTCGAAAGAAGATTATCTCAAACTACTAGAGGAATCTGAATACGCAGCATGGGTTATCTATAACAGATATTACTTGAACCATTATACAATAAGTGTTCATTATTTGAAAGAAGGATTCAATCAACTTCATGAGTTTAATGCGTTTCTTGAGCGTAATGGTATTGTGCTAAATAATTCTGGCGGTAAGATAAAAGTGAGTCCTGACGGGCTTTTGCTGCAAAGCTCTACGGTTGCTCAAATAGTGAAAGCCTCATTTGCTGGAAATCAAGAACATGATATTGCCGGTAGCTATGTCGAATTTGCAGAGAGAAAAGTACTTCCAGAATTTGCACATATTCCTGAAGGAGAAAGAAAAAGAGAACATCTTAGAGAAGGATTTGAAGCCAATAATGCCGACAAGATTTTCGAGAGTACATTCACTAGTCAAATTAATAGACCACAATAATGGAAAACTTAATAAAAGAATTGGGCTTATCAGATCAGATAAATGGTATATCAACTGGTAGTATTGCATGGGAAGGTAAAAGCAATCAAATTGAATCCATATCTCCTGTTGATGGAAAAATTATTGGCACTGTCCGTCTCGCTACCAGAGAAGATTATGACAAAGTAATTCATCAGGCGGAACTCGCATTTAAAACTTGGTCTACCATGCCTGCACCAAAAAGAGGTGAAATTATTAGGCAAATTGGGGATGCACTCAGAAGTCATAAAGACGCACTAGGTAAACTTGTGAGTTATGAAATGGGCAAAAGTTTACAAGAAGGATGGGGAGAAGTACAGGAAATGATTGACATCTGTGACTTTGCTGTGGGACTATCGCGTCAGCTTTACGGATTAACCATGCATTCTGAACGTCCACAACATAGAATGTACGAGCAATATCATCCATTGGGACTTGTAGGCATCATTTCTGCGTTTAACTTCCCTGTTGCCGTTTGGGCATGGAACACAATGCTGGCATGGGTTTGTGGAGATGTATGTATTTGGAAACCATCAGAAAAAACACCATTATCAGCGGTGGCTTGCCAAAAAATTATTGCCGAAGTTTTTGCAAAAAATAATGTACCAGAAGGTGTATCCTGTTTGGTGATTGGTGATGCGGAATCAGGAAAATGGATGGCCGAAGATAAACGCATCGCATTAGTTTCAGCAACAGGATCTACACGCATGGGTAAATCAGTAGCTGTTGCTGTTGCAGGCAGGCTTGGTAAATCATTACTTGAACTAGGGGGCAATAATGCAATAATTATTTCACCCGATGCTTCATTAGATTTAGCGGTTCCGTCTATCGTATTTGGAGCTGTTGGAACTGCTGGCCAAAGGTGTACAACAACTAGACGCCTCATTGTACATGAAAATATTTATGATGCAGTAAAAGAAAAATTGAAAAAAGCCTATGCGCAAATCAAAGTGGGCAATCCACTTGATACGGCCCATCATGTTGGTCCTTTAATTGATAAGCTTGCTGTTGATGCATTTGTAAAAGCAATTGAGGACGCAAAGAAACAAGGTGGCAAACTATTATGTGGAGGTGAACTATTAGAAGGAAAAGATTTTACTTCTGGCTGTTATGTAAATCCATGTATTATTGAAATGGATGCTCAAACAGATATTGTGTTGCAGGAAACATTTGCCCCTATTTTATACATCATGAAATATAAAAATCTGGAAGACGCCATATCGATGCACAATAATGTGCCGCAAGGACTTTCCTCTTCGATTTTTACCAACCAACTCCAAGAGGCTGAACGCTTCCTTAGTGTTTCAGGTTCAGATTGTGGAATTGCAAACGTAAATATTGGTACGTCAGGTGCAGAAATTGGTGGCGCGTTTGGTGGTGAAAAAGAAACAGGAGGCGGCAGAGAAAGCGGATCCGATGCATGGAAGGCTTATATGCGCAGACAAACCAATACCATCAATTACGGCAGTTCAATGCCACTCGCACAAGGGATTAGATTTGATATCTAAGTGAGTTTTTGATAAAGGCTTTCTAGTTTTGATTTTTGGACCATTAGGGCATCTCCCGTTATCGTTGCTTTTTTGGCATCCCAAACAGCAGGTACGGCAAGCTTACCTTTAGAAAGGGAATACATCCATAACAAATCAATAAAATTGATGAAGAGATTAATCCTATAAAATAAAGTGGCTTTTTCTAATTGGAAACCCAAATTATGTAATGTACGATCATTGAAAAAATAAGAGGTACCAATGATATTTACGGATGCTGGTATACGTTTATCTTCTATTAACTGAATAAGGTTTAATAAACCTTCCAAATGATAAAGTATGATTCTATTTCTCAATGGTATTCCTGACTTCACTTTTCTCAAAACAAATAAATGATCAAAGCTTGTGCCACTGTGTAAATCTATTTGTTTATCGTTGGCCATATAGCCTAAAAGCATTGGCGAATAATAAGTATATCCTCCAGTTAGTGTATAAATAGGCGTAAATAAAAATTGGCTAATTGGCACATACAAAATGAACAACAAATAAAACATTGGTTGATGGTTACCCTCTGCAATAATTACAATGCCTAACAACATTCCTACTAAAAGAAATAGAATGGATTGAATCCATACCAAAGTTTTAGGCTGTTTGTAAAAGTTATTCATCTTTAACCAGTTGATATTCATTTCGTTTTATCCATACATCTGTACCATCAAATTTCACGTCTTTTACAACTGAATAATTGTTAGACTTTAATGTATAGGTATGTCTTAATATAGCTTTTTTATGATCGTTTCCATCTTCACCGGCTATTTCGGTTACCAATGTAAAAGCTCCATCGGCAGCTTTCTTAAATTCAACAATTTTGTCCTTGCCAAATAGTTTGTCATTAACGTAAGTGGTATCCTTAGCGTTTGCTTGTGGCTCTTTAGGATATTCATATGACATTATATATCCTTTGTTATCAGCCGTCAAGCTTATTTTAATATTGGCTAACATCGTGTACGGCTTGCCAGATGTGTAATCCAAATAGGTTAATTTGCCCTCCCAGCTACCAACGGAGTTGGATAAGTCAGTTATTGTAACTCGTTGAGCATTGGAATACCCCCAGTTTAGTATGAATAGAATAAATAAAATGTATTTTTTCATATAAGAATTATTTTGATTTTTTGCTTTCTACCGCTATACTCCCGCAGGGAATGAATGCAAAATCTTTACCTATAGTAATTTTATAAAATAATTTTTTGCCGTCTAATATTAGTGAAGCGCGTGCAGTCCCATTGATCTCGTGCATAAATACAGGAATATAAAAATAGTAGACCTCTTTAGGATCAATCGTTTTTTTCAAAACTTTTACCTGTTTCGAGTTATCATTTAAAAGAGATTCTAAATCAGTTAGTCCATAGTTGAATAACTGTTCTTTTTCATGATTCATTGTGTCTTTAGGAAGCAACATTTTTATATGAGCTTCTGTGGATTGTAAATAAGTAATGTCAGGAAATGTAAGCTGTAATTGAATGGGTGTGGATGTTTGATTGTGTATACGCGTCCAAAATATTACATGACTATATTTTATGTTGTTCAAATACTTTACGCCCCCTCCTTTGGGTAAGCTATGCGTAAATATCACATTCTTTTGGTTATCAAAGGAGTACTTAACTTCTGTGTCAATCCAATTTCTTATTGGACCCACTTGCCCATAAGTGCTTATATAAAATAGAGATAGAATGAATAAGAATGAAATTCTCATAAATTAATTTACAAGAATGACTTTATTACATCTCTGAAAATCAAAAATAGAAATACAACTACACCCACAATAATTTCTTTGCGGTACTTTTTAAAAAATTGAGATAGTTTATCCATAAAAAATTTACTTGTCATTCAAACCAATACCCAATCCAAACATAGCTGCTACTAAAGCTAGGTGAATAATTAATACTGCTTTTTGCCATGTTGGTCTGTCATTCCACTTTTGTTCTGGATTGAATGGATCAAATGCCATTCCAATCCCTAATGAAGCAGCTGCTTGCATATAATCTTTAGAGACAATTGCTTGGAATAGTCCTAATAGTAAAAATCCAATATAAAGGAATTTGTTAAATGATGTATTCATAGATATCTCGTTTAATTCGTTTCAAAATTAAGAATTAAATCTCTTCAATTATTGAAGTCCCCGTTGAAAAATCCCCGGAAGTCCATTGCCATGTTTCATGTAACCCAATTTTACCGTTTATAAGTATTTCTGGTTTTGAAAAACACTTACCGGTCATAAGCTCGTTATTGACATTAATTTGATGGTAACACATTTCTATACATCCTTCTTTGTCAACCAATCCAATTAAATGGCCGTATATGATTTTGCCGCCTTTATATTCAGAAGAAATAATATTGCCTTCTTGTTTGTAATAAAAAACAGTTTCTGGTGATGTTTCCCCGTTTTCCGTATTTTGAATGGGTCTAAAAGTTTTATTGTTGTAGTTAATCATTTTTTAAATTTTTCTATGAGTTAATTAACTGACACCTCAACAGTTTTACCCAATCCAAATTCAAGTAATCTATATAATGTAGATAGCTGAATATCTGTTTTTCCATTTTCAATTCTCGATATGAAACTTTTTTTTGCGCCAATTTTATCTGCTAATTGTTCTTGTGTCATTTTTGCATTTTTTCTTTCTTCTTTAATCAACTCTCCAATTAGAAAAGCTTTTGCTTTAATTTCAAATTCAGTTCTCTTCTCTGATCCCTTTATACCATAACGCTTAGACAAATGCTGCTTATAAGTAGTTAAATTATTTTCTTTCGTTGCCATAACTTCATTTTTTAGTATTAATATAATATTCCTTCATTAATTTATTAGCCATCATAATTTCCCTACTTGAAGTTTTTTGCATTTTCTTTTGATAACCATTTAATAAAACAATAATCTTTCCTTTGTCAAAAAAACAGAATATTCTAAAAATATTACTGCCATGTTCAACTCTTATTTCATACAAACCCTTGTTCCCTTCTAAATGTTTTAAAAACTTCTCAGGCACTTTATCTATATGCGTAACTAGAAATAAAACATAATCGATTTTTTCTTTTCCTTTTTCAGACTGTTTATTAAAAAAATCATAGAAATAATTTTTATAAAAAACGATTTCTCTTAATTCATTCATTAGACCATAATTTACAAAGTTAACTTAAAATGGAACTTTCACGAAATATTTATTCTATTTCGCCAAAAATGAATGTCCGAAGAAAGATGACTGAAAGTTTATGTATTTATACGCATTTGAAACTTGCCAAAGCACTCATAAACAAAGAAAAAGCCATCATTTCTGATGGCTTGTCCAGTGTGGCTCCCCTTACAGACGGAAGATGCAACTATAATGCGATGAATGAGTATGTGACTATCAGGAAATTAAAGGGTTAAACATCGTTTCAAATTGCAGGAAGCTACTTCCCACTCCAAGCGTCCATTATGCCGGCTTTAATATCAGTGTAACTTGTGAATAGATAAATGACTAAAATGACAATGAAAATTATTTTCCAGTGTGTTTTTACTAATGCTTTTAAGTCGTTTAAGAACTGATTCATATCTGTGATTTTAAGGTTTAAATTAAACTCATAGGGTTTAGCTTCGGATGTTTTTATAAAATCAGACAAGTCGGTTTTCAATACCTCTCCAATAACTTTTAAAGAATAAAGACTCGGTTTAACCTCATTATTCTCAATTCTTTGAATTGTTCTGAGGGTTAATCCTGTCTGTTCTGAAAGTTCTTTTTGAGAGCAATTCAAACTTGTTCTAATCTCTTTTAATCTTGCGCCAAATTCCATTTGCAAATATGATACGTGTAAATAAATAATTAATTGACATATAGGCGTCATTTAGGCGTCATCTTGCCTGTCTTTGATCAATATTACATACTAAAGGTTTACTTGTTCTCCTCCATAATTCTTTTCAATTCTTCCGGTATCTCCATACTTTTAAGTGGTGGCACATTTGCTCCGCCGGTATTTCCAACTGGAATTTCGCCAACGAATGATTTAACACCGCCCACAAGTAAGCGAGGTATTTGACCAATGATTTCTCTTACATCCTTTATTTTGATACCAAAGAGTAACATTTTCCAATGAACCAGCGTGTGATGATATGGATAAGGTTGACCAAGAATGTGGGCACGCTCAAGATGATACCAGCTTGACCTGAAATCGTTTAGTTTGAAATATTTACCCGCAATTTTTAATTCTTCAAGAAAAAAGGGAGTTAGCCTATCAGGCATTGTTGTATGTATTTTCATATCTATCAATTAGTATTTTAAAAGTTATTACTGATTATTGCCCAAAATTAAGATTCTGTTGAGCTACTTTCTGCCATCTTTTTTGGCGATGTTTATAAAACCTCATAGCAAAAGAAGTAATAAATCCAGTCAATATACCCCCGTAAATCGTAATTGAATCTTCGTAATAGATTTTGCCATCACCTAAATCTCTCATCACTATATTATGATTCCAAACTTTTGCTCCACTATCCCATTCCTTGGTAGATAGCATATAATTACCATCGTCAATTTTGTCAACAAAGAGATAGTGAATTCCTCCGAAAGGAATAATGCCGAATACAAGGGTCTTAAACCCATAGGTTTGACCGACCTTCCATTGTTTTGGAAAATCTCCATCTACAAATTTGAATTTTATCATCCCCTTTGCAACAAACTCTAATAAGGCGGGTGTTTTTACATTATCCCAAGCACTCTCAATGCCCATTGGAATCTCAGAATGGACTGTCAGTTTTTTTGCTTTAACATTACTGCCATTATACTCAATAAAAACAGGTTCAACTTTAGTAAGTGGGTTTAATTTTTGAGCACTTGAGTTCATTTCTTAAAATTAAACAATAATAAGAAATTTTTTTATTGCATAACTTCAACTTGGCAGAAAGAGATATTTCTTTCCGAAAATCAAAAAGGCTGAACTTCGTGCAAAAAACAGGAAGTCCTTATTTTATTCCTTTCACCTTATATCCTTGCTTTCTAAGTAGCTCAAGCACACCCTGACTTCCAGCAAGATGCCCAGCTCCAACTGCGAAAAAAGTACTTGAATTCTTCATGACAGATTCCATAACTGGTATCCAATTTCGATTTCGACGATCTAGTAGTAATTCCTGACTACCCATCATTTCGGGGGACTCAACCATTAATTTATAGAGTGCATCTAAATCTTGTGTCTTATATAATGAAGACATACGAGAAAATTCTTTTTTCTGGGATTCAAAGTCATTGACCATGTTCATAATTGAACGAATCTCCATTGAGTCTGGAATAGCATCAAATACACCTAACTGATCTTCGACTTTCTCTAATCCCAATAACTCTTTCTTTTGCTCGGTAGCCATTTTTGCAAAATTCATATCATAAGATTCCATACCAGCACATGGCAACAAACGCTGAGCAAGTATACTCATTACCATCATGGGTTTGAATTTATCAAACATAACAAGATTCATATTCATTTCTTTTTGTAAAAAAGAATCGAGCTTTCTAAAATTACTTTCACCAAGTTTATTTTTTAATGTTTCTTTGTCAGGAAGTTGCATTTGCTGCATCATGGTTACCTGAAGCTTCGGATCATCCATGTCAAGCTCAAGGTATACTTGCTTACTAGAATTGAATTTTTGTTTTACAATTTCGGAAATATGAAAATCTTCTTTGCAAATCATATGGATTGTGCCAAACAAATAGGAGGGTTGCTGTAAACCATTACCACTTATTTCCCAAAGAAGGGTATTTGATTTATCTCGCTGTGCAATTGATTGCATCGAGCAGAGTGTAAAGAAAAAAATAACTACTAGTTTTCGATTACAATGAATCTGATTCGTCCATTTCATAAAGTATATTTTTTAATTTTTGAATATGCTTACCATAAAGATTAAATATGTACCAGCGGCTGATATAATAATTTATAATTCCAAGGATAAGGCCAATAGAGAGAAATATAATTAGTTCTAATGCATTGGGAAATTGAACTATATCGCCTTTTGCTTCAAGATACGATATGGCACCTGCAATCAGATAAACAAAGACTACACCGATATTTCCGATCTTAAAATAAAGGTTAACCAGTGTTTCTAACGAATTCAATTGAAGATTGAGATTTGATTTTACCTCACAAGCCAAACATTCCATTTTATTTAGTAGTTTGTACTTATAGAATGCATAAATACAAAAAAGCATTCCAACAAGAATAAGAAGTATAATATCAAAGTATAAAAGATTTGAACCAACTTGATTTGAAATCAGCCAAATGATGAGACCATAAAACAAAATCACAAAAAGTACTTCTAATTTTAGATTTCGTTTAATTAATGCAATTGGGCGACTTGACTCTTGATTCAGAATCTTACTTAATCCCTCTTCATTAATTGGAAATGAAGAATTGCTAGAGTCATCCCATAATTCTTTTAGCTTCTCAAGTTCCATATTGTCTTGTTTTAGTAATCTGACGTAATTTTTCTTTTATCCGATTCATTTTCACTCTTAAGGTACCCTGACTTATACCTAGTACCTCTTCCATTTCCTCATAAGTTTTGTCATCGAGATAAAGCATAACTACTGCTTTTTCGACTTCATTAAGATTGCTAATAGCACTATATAAAAGATCTATATTTTCTTGATGGTCACTGCCATCATTTTTATCAATCATTTCCTTGAATTCAAAGCCTATAAAACTCAAAGGAACTTTTGATTTGCCTCTTCGATATTGAGTGAGTGCAGTATTAAGCGCAATCCGATACATCCAGGTACTTATTTTGGATTCATTTCTAAATCCATTGAATGACTTCCATAGTTGTAATATAATTTCTTGGAAAAGGTCTTGTTTTGCTGATAAATCTGAAGCATATACATGACATATTTTATGAAGCATTCGTTCATGCTGACGTATAATATCTAAAAAAGCCTTCTCCGTCAATGAATTCAATTAAAAGTGATTTTTCATATAAGTTGCATGAACCTTTAAAAAGTTACAATATTGAACGAAAATAATATTGAATTTTGGGAATGGGAAAGATGCAAAACTTAACTCTCTGATAGACAAAGAAAAAGCCATCATTTCTGATGGCTTGTCCAGTTGGGCTCCCCCTTCTGGACTTGAACCAGAGACCCTCTGATTAACAGTCAGATGCTCTAACCAACTGAGCTAAGGAGGAATATGTTCCCCACGGTTGAGTACCACGGGGTTGCAAAAATAGGAAAATTTGCAATCTGGCAAAATCTAGTTGCAAAAATCATCAAAAAACAGTGCTAAAAAGCAACATAAAGGCCATCTTCCCGCATTTGGGTCGGATAGGTTTTTAAATAGTACCCTTCGCCGCTGGTATTCCGCCCGTTTTGGAGGCTAAACCTGTACCGGTGTAGTGGACATACCACCATTCCGGCCGCGTCTATAAAGCCGTCCGCCATGATGCCGCTGGCATGGGGGCATTTTTGCGCAAAAGCAAAAATTTGATCTTGAAATTTTCCGAGGGTTATTTTTTTTCCAGCCACTTCTACAATACACATATTGTTGGACTGCCAACCAAGTGACAATGGCGCATCTGTAATTTTATGCCAAGTAGGTGGATTGGAAAAAAGAGAAAGCATGCGGTTAAAAATGAACGTCTCTGTAAGGGTAACGTATTTGATAGAGTTCACGCACTTTGGTTAAAATAATTTCACGCAGTGCGTCAATATTTTTTCTTTCCAGTGCCGAAATAAAAACACAATTATCGTTGGTAGCACGGTCCCACTTTTCTTTTAGTTCTAATAGTAACTCTTGCTTTACTTCGTCTTCAAGCCACTCATCAAATGTGTTGGATTCGTACAAATCTAATTTATTAAAGATGGTAAGAATGGGTTTATCAAACGCTTTTAATTCTTGAAGTGTATGATTTACCACACCAATTTGATCTTCGTATAAAGGATGCGAAACGTCTACAACGTGTAATAAAATATCTGCTTCACGCACTTCATCTAATGTGCTTTTAAAACTTTCCACTAAATGGTGTGGAAGTTTTCTAATAAACCCAACGGTATCACTTAATAAAAAAGGTGTGTTTTCGTAAACGATTTTTCGAGTAGTAGTATCGAGTGTTGCAAATAATTTATTTTCTGCAAACACTTCCGATTTACTCAGCACATTCATGAGGGTGCTTTTACCAACGTTTGTGTAACCCACTAAAGCAACGCGAATAAACTCGCCACGTTCTTTACGCTGGGTGATAGATTGTTTATCTATTTCTTTTAAACGTCCACGTAGTAAAGCAATTTTATCTTTAACAATACGTCTATCTGTTTCAATTTCTGTTTCACCCGGACCACGTGAACCAATACCCGCTCCCTGACGCTCAAGGTGCGTCCACATTCCTTTTAATCGTGGTAAAATATATTGGTATTGCGCTAATTCTACTTGCACTTTTGCTTGTGCTGTTCTTGCGCGAGAGGCAAATATGTCGAGGATTAAATCGCTTCGATCAATAACGCGGCACTTCACTTCTTTTTCAATATTAGAAATTTGTGAGCCCGTTAATTCATCGTCAAATATCACTACGTTAATATCTCTTGATGCAACGTACTGTTTGATTTCTTCGAGCTTTCCCTTTCCTACAAATGTTCGGCTATCGGGGTGTGGAAGTCGTTGTGTAAATCTTTCGACGGCTATGGCACCAGCGGTTTCAGCTAAAAACGAAAGTTCATCTAAATATTCTCTTACTTGCTCAGGTGTAACTTCTTTTTGAATGAGACCAACAAGTACCGCTTTCTCCTCTTTTCTAATTTTGTGTTGCTTCTCAATCAAAATATCAAAATTTATAAACCGCTGAGTGTAATACCTACAGATAAACGGTGCATGGTAGGACCAAATCCTTCTTTAAGTACACCGTTAAATTGATAGCCCGCATGAAGTGATAAACTACCATAACCAACTCTACCAGTAACTGCAAGCATGGTTCCGTTAATATAACGCTTGGTTACATTTTTTTCGATGTAAGCCGTTCCATACACCGATTCGCCTTGCTTGTTAATTAGGTTTTTACCTTTTGTATATGCTTTTATAAGAGAACCTACTTTAACACCAAAAGCTGCCTTCCAAGATTTGGAAGGATTTTCGGGATTCGAATAGTATCTGATTTCTGCAGGAATTTCGGCGTAAATGCTAGTGGCTTTATTTTTCTTGAAATGATCTACGCTATCTACCGGTGTAAATTGAAGTGTAGGAGCGCCTGATTTAAAATCAACTCTCGTATTGTCAAAAAATATATGGCTTGTTCCTAAACCAATACCGTATGCTACGCTATATTTTGGATTTGTTTTTACAGGCTTATCAAACATGAAATAAACATTAAAATGTCTGCTAAAACCATTACCTGTGCGAAGTGCAGTAGGCTTACCAGTCCATGAGTCAGATCCGTATTGAATAACTAAATGATCGGCAGCACGATTGGTAAAATCAAATTTACTCCAGTCTTTGGTTGGTTTTTTTGCTGTTTGAGCAGAAGCAAAAAGGGTAGCAGTTAGCGCAAGGCTTAAGAATACTAGTTTTTTCATTTTTTGTTTGGTTCGCTGTATAAATACAATTGGCCACAAAAATAACTGAATTGACATCAAGGCGGTGGTTAAAAATTAGTCAAAACTGCTTTATTTTGGTTTTTGAGGCCAATTTTACGCAATTTGTTGATTTTTAGGCAAGTATCCCGCTGCATAGGTGATAATTCCGGCCAGGCTTTTGGCTCCAATTTTGTCCATAATTCTAATGCGGTAGCTCTCAACAGTTCGTTTTCCAATTTTTAACTGACCGGCAATTTCTTTACTGGTGAGTTCTTTACAAATAAGTCCAATAATTTGTTTTTCAACTTCTGTAAAGCTGATGCTTGCATTGTGATGTCGGACCGTGGTTTTTTGGGCAATAATTTTTGAAAGCCTTTCGGTAATGCTCTGTGAAAAATAAGCATTGTGCTGATACACCGAATTAATCGCACTCACGAGTTCTTCGTGAACAATGTTTTTTGATAAAAAACCCATGGCTCCGGCTTCAATCATTTCAATGATTTGTTGGTCTTCCCCAAAAGAGGTGAGCGCAATAATTCTGATGCCCGGATATTTGGCGCATAAAATTTTTACCGCCTCTGTACCTGTAAGGTTGGGCATTTTTACATCGGTAATTATTACATCGGGCGCAGTAGATGCTACAAGCGCAATTAATTGTGCGCCATCGGCGGCTTCACCAAGTATATCGATACTTGAAACGCCTGCTAGCATTAGCTTTAAGCCTTCTCTAAAAATACGGTGATCATCGGCGATAACGATTTTGATTTTTTTACTTAGCATAATTGAGGGGAGTTTTTATTTGATAACGAACACCTTGCTGTGGCAAAGTGTCTATAATAATTTGGCCGCGAAGTAGCGCAACACGGTTAAAAATATTTCTGAGTCCAGAACCCGTAGCTGTAAGCGCTACTGCGTCTTTATCAAAACCAATGCCATCATCTGTTATGGATAGGAAAAAATATTTATCATCGAGTGATGCATGTATCCAAACATTATTAGCATTCGAATGCTTTAATGCGTTGTTTAAGATTTCCTGAATAATACGGTAATGATGTAACCAGTGATCTGGTTCCGATTCGGGTAACACGCCACTTAATTCCCAGTATACTTTTATGTTGCCTAATTTATTGACAGTGGCTACTAGTTCTTCTACGCCCCAACAAAAGCCAGCTGCTAGTAACTGGTTGGGCACAATGGCTTCACTCATCACACGCATACGTTTTAATACGTCATCGATATGCGTGGCCGCTTCTTTAATGAGTTGTCTATCGGCGGTAGATACGGGGTTGATGCTACTTACCTGAAGTCTGATAACAGATAAGAGTTGACCAAAGTCGTCGTGAAGATCAGCGGCAATTCTTTTACGTTCTTTTTCGGCGGCGGTAATTTCTGTGGTAATGAGTTGATGTAATAAGTTTTTATTTTTTTTGTGGTAGAAATAAATCACACAAATAAATAAAAGTATAAATACACCGAGCAGCGGTATTGAAAACAAAATAAGCGTGTAAAAGCTAGGCTGTTCCGACATGCAATAATTTTATTATTCAATTTGGAAATAATAAATATCACTTCCTAATTATTGCTGACAACTAGACGCTATTACATTGCCTCAAAAAAATATTACATTAGTGAAACCCTTGGTAACAATTGGCATTAGGTGTTTATACGTAAATATAAAAAATGCTAATCTAATGGACGAATCCAAATATTTCTAAAACTCACTGGACTTCCACCATCTAGGTCATGGTCTTGTAAATAAAATGGAAGTTTGGCTGGATGTGCTTCATAAACTGCTGGACCAATCCACTGTATCGTTCCTTTTATATCTACATTGTTTTGAACGAGTACGCCATTGTGCAACACGGTAAATCTTCCAGGCACCTGCACTTTACCATCGGCATAAAATTGTGGAGCCGTAAAAATGATATCATAGGTTTGCCACTCTCCTGGTTTTTTTGTTGCATTTACAAGTGGAATATGCTGTTTGTATAATGCGCCCGCTTGGCCATTTACATAGGTTTGATTGGTATAAGAATCTAAAATTTGAATTTCATACTTACCCATAAAAAACACACCACTATTGGCGCGGTACTGACCTGATTGCTTGATTTCTGCGGGAGAGCGCCACTCGATATGGAGTTGACAACTACCAAAAGGCTGGTTGGTTTCTATCGAACCAGAACCTTTT
This sequence comes from uncultured Bacteroidota bacterium, assembly GCA_903958045.1. Classification (GTDB taxonomy): domain Bacteria; phylum Bacteroidota; class Bacteroidia; order Chitinophagales; family Chitinophagaceae; genus Sediminibacterium. Next base: position 35,775 of record CAJBRT010000190.1, read on the forward strand.
ACCACCGTTAGGGTGCCGTCTTTTTCTATTTTCCATCCTGCCTTGCCACCGCCTAATCGGTGCCACGCATCTAAATTTTTACCATTGTATAATATAATAGCATCGGAAGGAGCGTCGGACGGTGTTTTACCTGGCTCTACTTTTGTAGGCTTTGGTTCCCAAATTTCTGTTTTAGCAGATTCTCTATTTAAACTGTCTTCTCTACTTTGTTGTGCGCTAGCATGTATACCAACAAGTGTTAAACCAAGTAATACTACTATACTTTTTTTCATCAAATTAAATTTTTGGAATGCTGTATCCGTTATGGTACACAGCCGATAAATATTTTGCGTTTACCGCAGCGTCGGTAAATTGTTTTTTTGCGTGATCCCACTGTAACTGTTTGCCACTGCGGTGTGCAATGTTACCCATCTGACAAATGGTAGCCACTTTTGCACCTTCCTGAATAGAGCAGTGTAGTTTAGAAAAATCACGAGACTTTACAACTTCTAAAAAGTTAATCCAATGTTTTTCTACACCATTGTCTACCGATCTATTGAGAGGAACAATAATTTTATTGGCACTTCTAGATTCTTGAAGCACTTCCCAACCTTCTCTATTTAAAACCAGCGTGCCGTTGTCGCCCTGAAACGCAACACCATGGTCTCTTCCGTAGTTACCATTGGTAATACCCATTGTTTGTTCCCAAGAAACACTAAACTTATCAAAGCCATACAGCACGTTTAACATATCTGGCGTTTCACTTGCTGCATTAGGGTCAGCGTATTTACCACCCACCGCAGAGATCGTATTGGGCGCTGTTGCTTTCATACCTAATAAAGCGTAATCCAATAAATGCACACCCCAATCAGTCATTAAACCACCTGCATAATCCCAGAACCATCTAAATGAATAATGGAAACGGTTGCGGTTATACGGTCTTAACTGAGCGGGACCAAGCCATGTTTTATAATCCACCCCTGCTGGGATAGGCGCGTCAGCCCTCGGCTGCATAGGCGTAGACTGAGAATAGCACCACACTTTTACATTTCTGATAGCACCTAGTTTTCCGGTATGTACAAAGTCAACGGCGTCACCAAAATGTTTTTGGCTGCGCTGCCACTGACCCGCCTGCACGGCTCTACCATATTTTTCTTGAGCAGCCACCATGGCGTTACACTCCACAATAGAATTACCTACTGGCTTTTCTACATAGATATCTTTTCCGGCCTGACAAGCATGAATCATTTGAAGTGCATGCCAATGATCTGGCGTGCCTATAATAACAACGTCGATGTCTTTATTTTCTAATAATTTTCTATAATCGGAATAGATCGCAATTTTAGAAGTATCAATATTTTTTGATTTTAATTCGGCAATTCTTCCATCAATAACGGTGGTGTCAATGTCACAAAGTGCAGCAATGACAACGCCTGGAAGGCGCATGGCAGTAGAGGCGTTGGCCCATCCCATACCATTTAAACCAATCACACCAATGTTAACACGGTCCGATGGCATGATACTATTTTTAAAATAAGCAAAGCTCTCATTACCGAGCGCAGATGCAAGTACAGAGCCTCCCGTTAAGAGACCTGCGTTTTGTAAAAAGTTTCGACGTGTAGACATGGCAAGCGTTTTAATTGAAGTATAAATTAAAACGTTTTTTGCATATCTGCTAAATTATTTAACGCTTTTTGTAACCCGGTCTTTGTTTAAAATTACCTCTACCTCGTTGCTTGGGTGCATATGCCGGTGTATCGCCAAATTCGGGAGGGACCGTACCCTTTGTTACGGGGGCGCCCAGTAGCTCTTCGATGGCCAAAAATTTATATTGTTCCTGCTCACTTACAAGCGTGAAAGCCGTTCCAGTAGTAGCTGCGCGGGCGGTACGGCCAATGCGGTGAATATAATCTTCACCATCGTTAGGGACATCATAATTAATAACAAGGTCAATTTCTTCAATATCAATACCCCTGCTTAAAATATCGGTAGCTACTAGTATAGAAAGTTTGTGGTTTCTAAAATCTTGAAGCACCTGCTCTCTTTGCTTTTGATCCAGATCCGAATGAATTTCTTCGGCAGCAAGTTTAGCACGTTTTAATTCCTGTGTAAGCTGTTTTACGTTTTGTTTTTTAGAACAAAACACAATTACATTTTTATACACATTGCTGCTAAGCATGTCGGTTATGATCGGCACTTTTTGTGGTTCGTACACAATAAATGCTTTTTGTATAATTTGTTCTGGCGGTTTTGAAATCGCAATATTTATTTCTACCGGGTTCGTTAATATTTTTCTAGCAAGGTCACGCATTTTTACAGGCATGGTTGCAGAAAATAAAAGGTTTTGTCTTTTCGCCGGTAAAAAGGAAATTATTTTTTGAATGTCATCGTTGAAACCCATGTCTAGCATACGGTCTGCCTCATCAAGCACTAAATATTTTAAGCCCTTAAGTTTTACATAACCCATGTTTAAATGCGCAATCATTCGGCCAGGTGTACACACCACAATATCAACACCGGTATTCAATGCTTTTTTTTCTGCGGCAAAAGAACTTCCGTCACCACCACCATAAACAGCAATAGAACTTACATCGGTAAAATAAGAAAGGCCTTCTAAGCTTTCTGCAATTTGAATCGCTAACTCACGCGTTGGAACAATAACAAGTGCATTGATATCGTGTGAGTCGTGCTGTGTAGTGAGTAATCTATGTAAGAGTGGAAGTAAGAACGCTGCTGTTTTACCCGTGCCCGTTTGCGCTGCAGCTATAATATCTTTTCCTTCTAATATGGGAACCATTACTTGTTGTTGCACCGGTGTTGCCGTCTCGTAACCCATCGCATCAATACCATCCAGTATCCGCTGATCCAACCCTAAATCAATAAACTTCAAAATAAAATATTTAATGTGTCTATAAACAAAGATAGGGCTTATTACGGCCCTATCTGATAATCTATTACTACAACGCTTGCATTACAGCTTTTCGTATAATGCGCGCAGTTTTTGACGCGTCATAATTGTTTCCCAGTCTTTACCAAGTGCGTTTTCCCAAAGTGGTTTTAGACTTAAAGAAATATCTATCATGGTATTAAAATCTTGATCCGATAATCCCGCACAAATACCTACTGGAATATCGATGTTATTTTTTTCTACCATGAATTTAAATTCTTTAACACCTGCTGGGTAATACTCCTCTAAATGATTCATCACAATACAGTTACCAATACCATGTTTGGTGCCTAGTAAATAACTAAGTCCATAACTCACTGCATGCGCAACACCTACCTGACTATACGCAATACTCATACCACCTGCAAAAGATGCCATCATTAATTGTTCGTCACATTCATCATCCCAAGTATTTTTTTCTACAAATACTTTTCTGCAAAGATCTAATGCCTTTTCGCCATAACTCTTACTAAATTCATTAAAGTACGTGCCTTCTAATGATTCGATGCAGTGTATATAACAATCCATACCCGTGTAAAAACGCTGATTTGCTGGCGCGTCTTTTGCTAAATCTGGATCAAGTACAATTTGATTAAACGGTGTAAAATCTGAATTCATCCCCAACTTACGCACAGGACCTGTTAACACGGTTGTTCTACTCACTTCGGCGCCAGTTCCAGATAATGTTGGAATACCCACTTTATAAACGCCCGCTTGTTTTACAAGATCCCATCCCTGATAATCGGCCGATGATCCGGGGTTTGTCATCATAAGCGCAACGGCTTTTGCAAGGTCCATGGTAGAGCCGCCGCCTATTCCAATAATACCACTAACGGTACCAAACTCTTCACGTAGTGATGCCGCCAAAGCGTCTACCTGTCCGGTTTTGGGCTCATGCGTAACATCTGCAAAAACAATTTTATCTTTTCCTGTGAGTGGGATTCTTTGTATAAGCGGCTTACCTTCAAAAAAATGATCCACTAAAAATATCATTGGGGCACCGCCCTTTCTATTGGGTGCTAAAATTTCATCCAGTTGATTAAAACTACCGCGTCCATACACTACATAGTCAACCATTTTAAAATTTCTAAAACTCATATCGCTTTGTTTTATTTCAGGTAATTATTGTTGTAAAAGCTTGGCTGCTTTTTCTAAATCTTGAGGGGTATCAATTTCTACACCCATATAATTTGTTACCACCATTTTTATAGGCACACCATTTTCTAAATAACGCAGGCACTCAATTTTTTCTGCGGCTTCCAGTGGTGTCATTTCCCAATTGGTAAACGCAAGTAGCGCTTCTTTTTTAAAAGCATACACGCCAATATGTTCGTAATAAACAATCGCTGTTTCCGTACTTCTAGGATAAGGTATCACGCTCCTAGAAAAAAACAAGGCATTGCTTTTTTTATCGATCGCCACTTTTACATAGTTAGGGTCATCAATATTTTGCTGTGAAGTAAGCACTTGCATCAGCGATGCGACACGAACGTTTTCACTACTATCTTTAAAAACTTCGAGTAATTTTTGGAGTGGTTCTTTTTTTACAAAAGGTTCGTCACCTTGTACGTTTACCACCACGTCAATATCTAAATTGGCAACCGCTTCTGCAATTCGGTCGCTACCACTTTCATGCTCTTTGACACTCATGATAGCTTTACCACCATGACTGGTGATTTCATCAAAAATAATAGCACTATCCGTTACCACAAATACATCGGTAAATAAACTAGTTGCAAGCGTGTTGTCGTAGGTATGACGAATAACGGTTTTATCTCCTAGCGGCTGCATGAGTTTAGCAGGAAAGCGCGTAGCAGCATATCTAGCAGGAATAAAAGCACAAATTTTCATGAACATCAAATTGTGATGCAAAGAAACGGCATATTTAATAATCTGTCTTCACCGATTTGTCAAAAGGCACTTTTAGTTGATACGCCAAACTTTCATCGGTGCGATCATCGAGTACATCGAGGCCGTAACGCAAGTTTTCCATAGGCGTAGCATCAAAAGTTCCAAAGAGGCGGTCCCAAATAGAAAAGATATTGCCGTAGTTAGAATCGGTTTGAGGACGCATATAATGATGGTGCACTTTGTGCATATTGGGAGACACAATCACATAGCTAATGGCCGTATCCAGCCACAAAGGAAGTCTAATATTGGCGTGGTTAAATTGAGAAAACACAGCGCTTAAACTTTGGTAGAGCATTACAAGCCACATGGGCGCGCCGCAAACAACCACACCAATCAGGGTAAACACAACCCTAAAAACGCTTTCGCCTGGGTGGTGTCTATTAGCCGTGGTCGTATCTACATGGGTATCGGCGTGATGCACCATATGAAATTTCCACAAAATTTTTATTTTATGTTCTATAAAATGAATGAACCAAGCGCCTACTAAATCTAAAAGCATTAACCCACCAATCATAAATACCCAGGTAGGCATTTCAACCATTTGTAGTACGCCAAATTTTTGTGCCACGGCCCAATCTGATGCTTTTACAATAACAAGTGCAAAAGCAAAATTGATAACAATAGTTGTTGCTGTAAAAAAGAAATTTACAACCGCGTGTTTCCACTTGTGGTATGAAAATGAAAATAGAGGAACTGCTCCCTCTATAATCCAAAATAAAGTTATACCACCAGCTAAAATAAGTGCGCGGTGCGTACTTGGTATCTGGTTAAAATATTCAATTAAATTTTCTAGCATCTGCTATTAATTATTTAACATGAGCGGCATCACAAGCATCAGTAAATCTTCACCAGCACCTTGTTCGGTTGGTTTGATTAAACCTGCTTTTGTAGAAGTAGATAGTTCCATTTTTACATCATCGGTGTCTGCAGCGTTTAACATTTCAATTAAAAACTTTGCATTGAAAGCGATTTGTAAATCTTCACCATCATACATACAGTTCATGCGCTCATTACCTTCAAAACTAAAATCAACATCTTGCGCAGCCATCTGTAACTCGCTGCCAGTAATGTTTAGCGCCACTTGATTGGTGCTCTTATTACTAAATACATTTACACGACGTAATGCATTTTGGAAATCATGTTTGTTAACAATTAGCTTGTATGGATTGTCTGCAGGAATCACCACTTTATAGTCTGGGAATCTTGCATCGATTAATCGGCAAATCATTTGTGTAGAACCGTGGTTCACAAATAAATGATTGCTATTATAGCTAATGGTAATTGGATCTTCGTTATCTGGTAACGCGTTTTTTAATAAGTTAAGTGGCTTGCGCGGCACAATAAACGAATCTGTTTTTGGTGCTTTGGCATCTGTTCTTTTATAACGAACTAGTCTGTGCGCATCGGTAGCAACAAATTGAACGCCGCTTGTTGACAATTCAAAAAACACACCCGTCATAGCTGGGCGTAAATCATCGTTACTAACAGCAAACAATGTTTTGTTGATAGCCGTTAATAAAGCACCACTTGTCATATCAAAACTGCTGGTGTCATCTGCAGATGGTTCTTTAGGAAAATTATCTGGATTTTCACCCATCACTTTATACTTACCGTTATCGCTGGTAATTTCTACTGCAAAGTTTTTGTCGATATTAAAAGTGAGTGGTTGATCGGCAATATTTTTTAATGAATCCAACAAGATTTTAGCAGGAATACAAACACGGCCATTGGCCTTGCTTTCAACATCCATTTCTACACGCATCACTGTTTCTAAATCAGTTGCTACTATGCTTAATTTTTTGTCGGTAATTTCAAATAAAAAGTCTTCTAAAATAGGCAACACGGTGTTTGCATTAATAACGCCACCAATTTGTTGAAGGTGTTTTAGAAGCGAAGAAGAAGAAACAATAAATTTCATGCTACATGAGTTATAGGTACCCTGCAAACCTAATCCAAAATTCCAATACTTTGGCGGTCTAAATAGGGCTATTAGACAACAAAGTGTTTTATGTGAATCAGTTGTGGATTTGCGGTCTAAAACATGGCATAATTACAGCAAGTCTGTATATTTATCGCTCATGATAAAAAAATACCTCACCCCGGATCAGGCTTGGCAAAAAATTAAGCACTACTGTGCCTATCAAGAGCGAAGCCACCAAGAAACCAAAGACCGGTTGTATGGGTATGGATTATCTACCAAAGATGTAGAAGTACTTCTTTCAAAACTCATCGAAGAAGACTATTTAAACGAAACCCGCTTTGCCACTTTATTTGCTGGAGGTCATTTTAGAACCAAAAAATGGGGGCGCGTAAAAATTGCTTATGAACTCAAGCAAAAAAGAGTAAGCGCCTATAATATTAAAGCCGGACTCGCTACCATCGAAGAGGAGGCTTACGAACAAACCATTCATAAACTAGCCCTCGATAAATGGGAAAAATGTAAGGGACAGGTGGGCTATGCAAGACAGGCCAAAGTATTGCAGTACTTAGTGAGCCGTGGCTTTGAGAGTGGGCCGGTGCAGGCCGCTATTGCCAAAATAAAAGCAGGGCCTCAATAAAATTATTAAATTGCAGCATGAGTAATTTACACATCAGCCTTATTCAAACCGATCTTTTTTGGGAAGACAAGTTTCGCAATATGGAGATGCTCGAAAAAAAAATAGCCGCAGTTGAAGCGGCTACACAAATTGTAGTATTACCCGAAATGTTTACCACCGGTTTTAGCATGCAACCAAAACTTTTTGCCGAAACCATGGAAGGCCCTACGGTAGAGTGGATGATTGAGCAGGCGTCCCTTCATAAAATAATTTTAACGGGTAGCATTATTATTGAAGAAGACAATAAATTTTACAACCGCTTGTTGTGGGTATTACCTACTGGACAAGTGGCGTATTATAATAAAAGGCACTTGTTTGCATATGCAGGCGAAGACAAAGAATATACAGCGGGTAATAAAAGATTAATAGCGCAAGTAAATGGATGGAAAATTTGTTTGCAAATTTGTTATGACCTACGTTTTCCAGTATGGGCACGCAAACAATCACCCAACGAATATGACCTTTTACTCTATGTAGCCAACTGGCCTGAAAGGCGCAACCACGCTTGGAAAACCCTACTGTGCGCGCGCGCCATAGAAAACCAAACCTATGTGGTGGGCGTTAACAGAGTGGGCAAAGATGGACATGAAATAAATCATAGTGGCGATAGTATGATTGTGGATCCACTCGGTCAAGTACTCTATTACAAAGCGGACGACGAAGACACAGTATACATGGAATTAGAAAAAAATGTAGTGCTAGAGGCAAGAGAAAAATTCCCGTTTGGAAAAGATGCTGATTCTTTTTCAATTGAGCTTTAATGCTCGTTTTATTACATCAAAACTTTTTATGTCAATATTTATTTCTGCAAAGTCATTGTTTACCGGGAGCGAATGGATACAAGAAGCTGCAGTAGAAATAAATTATGGTATTATTGTTTCGATTTCAAAAGAGCAGTACAATGCGGGTGAAGCATTCCCTTGTGTAGTTCCTGCGTTTATTGATTTGCAAATTTATGGTGCAGACCAAAAATTATTATCTGAATTTCCGGACGCTGATTGTATCCAAAAAATATATGAATACTGTTTAGCTGGCGGTGCCGCCTATTTTCAGCCCACCATTGCTTCACAATCTACCGGCGTAATGTATAAAGCCATTGACGCCGTTAAAGCTTACAAAACCAGCGGTGGCAAGGGTTGTATAGGATTACATGTAGAGGGCCCTTGGATCAATGCTTCTAAAAAAGGAGCGCATAACGAGGACGTTATTCACGCACCAACCATAGCCGAAGTCGAAGAATTATTGGCTTACGGTAAAGGGTTTGTTAGCATGATTACGCTTGCGCCAGAAATTTGTGATCCGCGTATTATTGATGTGATACAATCACACGGCATTATTGTATCGGCAGGGCATAGCAATGCAAATTATGAAACAGCTACAACCTTTTTTGATAACGGCATTACTGTAGCCACGCATTTATTTAATGCGATGAGTGGTTTTTTACATAGAGAGCCGGGCATGGTGGGTGCGCTATTTAATCATCCACGCGCTAGTAGCAGCATTATTGTAGATGGTTATCATGTAAATTATCATGCAGTTAAATCGGCTAAAAAAATAATGGGTGATAGACTGTTTTGTATCACAGACGCGGTAACAGCTACAAATACTGGTTTTTACAAACACACGCTGGTTGGAGATAAATATGAATCTGGCGGAACCCTTAGTGGGTCTGCACTTACGCAGTTAAAATCGGTTCAAAATTTAGTGGAGCATGTAGGTATCGATTTTACTGAAGCGCTTAAAATGTGCAGCGTATATCCGGCGCGTGTGATGCAAAAAAAAGAAATCAGCGGCTGTATAAAAATGGGTGAACCTGCTGCGCTAGTTTGTTTAAACGAAAAGATGGAACTGCTAAAAATAGTAGCCTCCTAATTTTTTTGCTGAATCATTTTTTTTACAGCTTCCAACTTATTATCAATACCAAGTTTAATGGCATAAGAACTAGGTTCTACGGGTACATCAGGGATAACGCCGCCGCCTTTGGGCCTCGTTTTATCCATCACCATACGGTATAAAGGAAGTCTAAAAAGCAGTTTTGAATGCGGGAGTTTAATGCTAGGAATTAGAATGGCAGAATTACCATAATAACCACCGCCCGTTTCTTCCCCAACAATCGTTACGTTTTTTTGCTTGATCAGTGGGGAAGTAAATAATGTAGACGCCGAAAAAGTATAGCCACCTTGTAAAATATAAACGCTTCCGTCAAAATGATTTTTAGTAATCGGTGCATAATAATGTTTTTCATATCTATTAATATGAAACCCACCACCTGATGCTTTTTTTGAAATCATGACCTTAGCAAGCACATAACCCATAACATCAAAATAAGATGAGATGGGTATTTTGCGGATGCCCCTATTTTTTGCTACCACACTATCCGCTATTTTAAAAGAATGATCTGAAATGTACCTTGTAAGGAGTGTAGAATTTTTAATTTCGCCGCCGCCATTGCTGCGTAAATCAATCACCAAATTTTTCACGCCTCTTGAATGTATAGTTCTAAAACTTTGGCGTATAAACTTTCTGAACCCCTTACCAGAAAAACTACTAAGGTTCATAAATGCGGTGTTAGCAGTACTATCAACGAGTAGTGTCCACTTTTTAATGGGAGCCGGCTTGGGTATTGTTGGTTTGCTACTTGCAACCGTTGATTTGGAAAGACTGTCTTTTTTTGTTTTGGGGGGCACATAAGCTGCAATACTTGTTGTTGCAGCATAACCAGCGCTATCGATATATGAAATCTGATAGAGGCTATCCTGATTACCAAATCTAGCTTTATACCAGCCACCAAAATTATTAGTGAGGACCTGGCTTTTGAAATTAATACTATTCCCATCGGTACTAATAATACTATACAGGCTATCTACTATGGGTTTGATGGGTAATTGATTGATGGCTGTAACAATGGTTCCTCTTTTTAAGATGCTATCGTTTGTATATATATTTCCAATCACCACAGCAGAGTCTTTCCATACTTTTAATTGAAGTGGAAACTGTGGGTACTTATACGCTGCATATAATTTTGTAAGCTTGGGAGAAAAAAGTACCGATGTATGACCACATTTAATATTCGCTAAATAACTGGCCACCACTGTTCTAAATTCCCACACAGACATAGAATCTTTAACAGATGCAAGTGCATTTGAAAAATAGAAATCCATGCTATCCTTGGGTGTATACCAATAAGTGCTTGGATGATTTTGCAGGATTGCTTTTTGAAGGGTATGCAAATCTTTGATAAGTAGTGCTGGCGCTATTTTGGGGGCGTCTGCTAATTTTTTTTGCGCTATTACGGATACCCCAAAAAATAGGCAACAAAAAACTAAAACGAGTTTGTAACCATTACCGCCGCGCATACTTTTTCAATTGAAATTAGGCTTCTTTAAATGCCGTCCAACCCTGTGCTGTGATATCAAATGTATTAGCACCCTTGGTCAATAATTTTGAGCCTTCATTGATATCTACCACATAACCAATCACGCTAATGTCTTCATTGAGTGTAATTTTATCGTGGTCTTCTTGTTTAAGCGTAAAGAGTAGTTCATAATCTTCGCCACCATTAAGGGCGCAAACCGTAGGATCTAGTCCAAACTTAAATGCAGCTTTTCTTGATTCATCCGATATCGGAAGTTTTTCTTCGTAAATTCTACAGCCTACAACGCTTTGCTTACATAAGTGTAAGACATCGCTACTAATGCCATCGCTTACATCCATCATAGCAGTAGGTGTAATATTATTTTCTGCAAAAAATGATATGATTTCTTTGCGTGCTTCTGGTTTCAGAAGTCTTCCAACAATATAACTTTCGTTTTCTAAATCAGGTTGTACCCCTGGGTTTTCGAGATAAATCTTTTTTTCTCTTTCCATGAGTGTTAATCCTAAAAAGGCACCGCCTAAATCACCGGTTACACATATTAAATCACCCACAGCAGCTGTGCTTCTTTTTACAAATTTATCAGGTGCTACTTCACCAATGGCTGTTACCGAAATAACAAATCCTTTTTGTGAAGAAGAGGTATCGCCACCCACTAAATCTACGCCGTGTTTTTCACAAGCAATATGCACGCCTTCATAAAATTCGGTGATGGCTTCTACACTAAAACGGTTGCTAATACCAATACTAATGGTGATTTGTGTAGGCTGCGCATTCATGGCGTAAACGTCCGAAAGGTTTACCATCACTGCTTTGTAGCCTAGATGCTTTAATGGCGTATACATCAAATCAAAATGAATCCCTTCTAATAATAAATCGGTAGTAACCACGGTTTGTTTTCCAAAATGATCGATTACCGCCGCGTCATCGCCCACCGATAAAACAGTAGAAGCGTTATGCGTTTCAAAATTTTTAGTCAGGTGTTCTATCAATCCAAATTCACCTAGTGTGGTTATTTCTGTTCTTTGTTCGCTCATGTTTTATTTTTTATTGTACGGGTGCGCCATTAATAATAGCTAGTAACTCATCATGAATGAGTCCATTGGTTGCTAATAAATGTGGTTGATATACGGAGTATGGTTCGCCTTTATAATCCGTTACTTTTCCACCCGCTTCGGCTACCATTAAAAAACCTGCTGCACTATCCCAGGCCTGTAATTTATGTTCATAAAACCCATCAAATTTACCAGCTGCTACCCAGCAGAGGTCAATGGCAGCGCTACCTAGCCTGCGCACAGGTATACCTTTTCTAATTAATTTTTCAAATACTTGTAACGGTCCGTTAGGCGTATCTAAATACGTGTACGGAAAGCCCGTTACAAGGCAAGACTCGATGACTTTTGATTTTTTGCTGACGCTAATTTTTTTATCGTTTACAAACGCTCCCTTTCCTTTTTCAGCAAAATAAAACTCATTCATAATGGGGTTGTATACTGCGCCCATAATGATTTCGCCTGCTTTTTCCAGTCCCACACTTACACAACAAATAGGAATGCCATTGGCAAAGTTTACCGTACCGTCGATAGGGTCAATAATCCATTTAAATTCCGATGTGGTAATAATTTCTCCGGTTTCTTCACTTAATATAAAATGATCCGGATAAGCTGCTTGAATTACACCAATTATAGCGCGCTCTGCTGCGTGATCCGCCTCTGTTACTAGATTATTTACGCCCTCTTTGTGGCTAATTTCAAATGCGCCATTAAAAAACCGCTGCAACTCGGCAGCGCCCGCTCTTGTAGCCGCAATCAGTGTTTCTGTTAACATTACGCAAAAGTAACGAAGATGCAGCCACTATTCAAGTTTTGTGTCATTTTGCTTTAGCTTTGTAGCATGGCCCTATTTGACCTCTCCCTTTCCCCCAAAAACACGAAAAAAGAACAGACCCGTGTTTTAAAAAAATTACTGCGTCGTGCAAAAAACACGGCATTTGGAAATAGATATGGATTTGACGCGCTTTTAAAAAGCAAAACGCCTGCACAAGATTTTCAAAAAGCGGTTCCCATTTACAATTACAATAAAATATACAAAGAGTGGTGGCACAAATGTATTGAGGGGGAATCAGATGTTTGTTGGCCTGGTAAAATAAAATATTACGCTTTAAGTAGTGGAACATCCGAAGCGTCTAGTAAATATATTCCGGTTACACGGGAGTTACTATCCGGCAACAAAGCCATTATGGTGAAGCAGTTGTTAAGTCTTAGGCACTATAAAAATATTCCATACACCTCTATTGCAAAAGGCTGGCTCGCCATTGGTGGTAGCACAGAACTTCAAAAGGGAACGGGTTTTTACGCCGGCGATTTAAGTGGCATCACTGCTAAAAAATTACCTTCTTGGTTTCAGCCTTTTTACAAACCAGGAAAAAAAATAGCCAAAGAAAAAGATTGGAATAAAAAATTAGAGGAGATTGTTGCAGAAGCGCCTAAATGGGATATTGGGTTTTTAGTAGGTGTACCCGCATGGATTCAGCTCTGTATTGAAATGATTGTAAAAAAATATGAACTCAATAATATTCATGAGCTCTGGCCCAACTTATCTTTTTTTGGTCATGGAGGCGTAAGTTTTGAACCCTATAAAAAAGGATTTGAAAAATTATTAGGAAAACCCATTACCTACATCGAAACGTATTTAGCAAGCGAAGGTTTTATTGCCTACCAAGACCATCAAAATGCAGCAGGGATGCGGCTTGTAACGGGGCAGCACTTATTTTTAGAATTCGTTCCTTTCAATGAAAATAATTTTGACGAAGACGGAGAAATTAAAGATAGCGCTACTGCACTGCTTATAGATGAAGTGGAAGAAGGCACCGATTACGCCGTTTTAATTAGTACGGCTGCGGGGGCATGGCGTTATTTAATTGGTGATACCGTAAAATTTATTGACAAACAAAATGCACAAATTATTATTACCGGAAGAACCAAACACTTTTTAAGTTTAGTAGGTGAGCATTTAAGTGTCGATAATATGAACAAAGCGGTTGAAAATGTTAGCCACGCATTTAATATTAGCATTCCAGAATATACAGTTACCGGTGTGCCTCATGGAAATTTATTTGCACACAAATGGTATGTAGCCTGCAACGACACCGTTAACGAAACCGAATTAGCAGCTGCCATTGATCAGTACCTATGTAGCATTAATGATGATTATGCCACCGAACGAAAAAGTGCTTTGCAAAATGTTTCTGTTACAGTCCTTAAAGAAGCAGTATTTATGGATTTTATGGAGTCTGAGGGAAAACTAGGCGGACAACACAAGTTTCCGAGGGTATTAAAAGGGAAGCAGTTAGAGGCTTTTGAAACATTCATTCGTAACAATTAATATATGATAGCGCCGCTCATCAAAGGTTTAGTGCTGGGGTTGATATTGAGCATTTCGGTGGGGCCTATCATCTTTGCGATCATCAAACATAGCATCAACAGTGGACGTAAAGCGGGACTGAGCTTTGTGGCAGGGGTTTCTACCTCAGATATTTCATTGGTTTTATTTTGCAATTTTTTTACCGGACTTTTTGCAACGGCACTTGAACACAAAAATAAAATTGCAATTGCTGGCAGTATTTTTTTAATTGGGCTGGGTATTTATACACTTCTATTTAAAAAAGTAAGTATTGCTGAAAACGCAAATGGTGCTCAAGAAAAATTAACCTGGCAAAAATATGTGGGTCTTTATTTGTCGGGTTTTTTTATGAATACATTAAACCCGGGTGTGTTTTTATTTTGGTTTGCTTGGACCGCAGCAATTGTGGCAGATGCAGCAGCAGCAAGTAATCCAGCCAATTACAAAGCCATTGTATTTATAACCTGCTTACTGTTTGTTCTTGCTTCCGATATTGTTAAAGTTGTTTTATCAGAAAAATTAAGGCCCAAACTCAATACAAAAAACTTACATTTAATCAATCAAATTGCTGGCGTTATACTCATTGGATTTGGTGTGTTTCTTTTCTATGGCGCATTAAAATAAAAACATGTTATTAGTAAAATATGTGGTGGGGATATTTGCAGCAGTTTTATTCACTGTTACAGCATCTACTGCACAAGTTGGCAACACGCTCGTGCTAAAAGAAAAAGGTCGAACCATTCAAAGTTGGATTGAAAAAGATTGTATCACATTTAGATTTAGCAACACGCAGTGGATTGAAGGAAAAATAAAAACCATTTTAAAAGACTCCTTACTCATTAATATGTACCGTGCGCAGCAATCACCTACTGCGTTTGGGGGTTTTAGGGTGGATACGACTTGGCTTGGTTTTTTAAAAATAAGTATCAATGAGATTTCGGGACTACCACAGTCGCGTTACAAATCGGGAATGTTCACAAATGGCATACTCTTTAAATTAGCAAGTAGCGCGTATTTGTTTTTAAATATTGTCAATAGTATCATAAAAGGGTATCCACTACTCGATGCAGCTAATACCACCAGACTCCTTGTTGCTACTGGATTTTATGGAATTGGGACCCTTCAAAAACAAAAACACAAAGACTATTTGCCCATTGGCAAAAAATATACAGTAGCCATTTATTAGCGTGCTAAAACAGCGTCTATAGCAGCCACTGCTTTTTGATTTCGCGCTTCAAATCCACCACTAATTTCGATCCAAGGCGTTTGTTGATTGATTAAAATATCTTTGTACATCTGAAACAATTCTTGACGAGGTTTTTCGTCGGGGTATTCTCTTAATGCATCTTTCACCCAGGGTATGTCTGGTTTACAAAGCAAATATAAATCGTAGTGCCGCTTGTTAATTTCATCTAAAATAAACGTTGGACAAGTACCAAATACATATTCGGCCCACACTTTCATCACGTACATGTCGGTATCAATAATAAGTGGTTTTATAATTCCCGTTTGATCCGTTTGTGATTGTAACGCGTCTATGTGTTTTTGCTCTGCGGCTAATTGACCTTTTGCAATGGTGATTAAATCATCAACCGTATAAGCGGTTCCGTTTTCTAATAAATATTCCCTTGCAAACTCAGGGCACCAAAGAGTCTTATAATAATCCGCTAGATGCCCGCAAAGTGTAGATTTACCGGTACTTTCAGGACCTATCACAACAATTTTTTTAAGCGCTACTGTTGTACTCATGCTGCTTGTGCTTTTTTACGCCATGCTATTAGTCCTGCAATCGCAAGCGCTAATAAAACAGCAAATTGAACACTCGTAAATACATAGCCCTTCACAAAATAGAGTGGGATCGAAAAAATATTTGTAGCAATCCAATAATACCAGCTTTCTACTTTTTTCTTGGCCATCAGCCACATGCCCGTATAGGCTGCGGCGCTTGACAAAGCGTCGGCCCAAGGAATGGCCCCCTCTGCAAAAGAAGCTTTAGCGTAATAGAGCGCGGCGTATAAGACAATATAAAAACTACCAAAGAATAATAGCTGTTGTAAAAGTTCTTTTTGCGTAGAAAACTGAATGTGTAAAACGCTTTCCTGCTGCTCATTTTTGCGCGTCCACAACCACCATCCATACATACTCATGATAGTGTAATAAATATTGACACTCGCTTCGCCTAGTAAGTGACCTTTAAAACTTAAATAAACAAAAATGGTGGTATTGATCAGACCCACAGGATACACGAGTACCTGCTCTTTTTTGCTAAACCATACACTTGCAATACCTGCAAGCACAGCAATAAATTCTAATGCGGATGTTTGTAGTAAACCATCTATAAAAGATTGGTATAAAGTGGCAGGGCTCATTTTATTCGGCCTCTGCAACCACTTCTTTCACTTCCGGAATCATGCGTTTCATCATGCCTTCGATACCGGCTTTTAAAGTAACCATAGAAGAAGGGCAACCACTACAACTACCTTGTAACATTAAATTTACAACGCCATCATTGTAGCTTTTAAATTGTATCGCACCGCCATCCATTTCTACGGCTGGCTTCACGTAATTTTCTAATAATTCTTTAACGCGCTTTACGATGTCATCATCATCGGCGCTAACGGTATTGGTTGCTTCTTGTTTCATTTTTGCAACCTCTTCTTCATTCACTACTACACCACCATTTTCGAGATACTCTTGTAAAAAAGTTTTGATGGTTGGAATTACATCCTGCCAATCATCGGTGTCAGGCGTTTTTGTAAGTGTCACAAAATTAGAAGCAATAAATACCGCTTTGATAAATGGAAAACTAAACAACTCTTTTGCAAGCGGAGAGGCGGCCGCAAGTGATTCGTCGGCAACGTCTAAACTTTTACCTGGATACAATAATTTGTTTGCCACAAATTTCATGGTTTCCGGATTGGGTGTCATCTCGGTATAAATGCTAATGATAGAGTTGCCTGTAGTAATCATAGTATCAAATTGAAGAACAAAAATAAACAATTTTATCGGGGGAGTAGCGGAGACGCCCGATTTTTCGGATATCGAAAAAGCAGATTATTTTTTTTCGGCAGGTTTGGGTACAAAATCTAACACCACGCCATTGATACAATACCTAAGACCCGTTGGTGGTGGACCGTCTTCAAACACATGACCCAGGTGTGATTTACACCTACCGCACTGTACTTCTGTTCTTTTCATCCCAAGCGTATTGTCCTCTAGATAAATGATAGAGGTTTTAGTTAGGGGCTCAAAAAAACTTGGCCAACCACAACCACTATCAAATTTGGTGTTGCTTTTAAATAGTGCATTTCCACAAACAGCGCAATAATAAGTGCCGGCTTCTTTAAAGTCTTCAAACTTGCTGGTCCATGGTCTTTCGGTTCCTTTTTGTCTAGCCACATAAAAAACCTCTGGTGATAGGATTTTTTTCCAGGCGTCTTCTGGTACTTGAATACTTGTGGTATCTGTTCTAGAAAAATGGGGGTTACTGTTTTTTGTAGTGTCTTCCATAGTCGTCGCTTTTTGTTGTAACGCAGATCCACTGCAGCTTTGCACGGTTATCAAGCATAATAAATAGAGGATGATCTTTTTCATATTCTGCCAGGATCTGGTGTTTAAAGATATAACAAAGGCGCCGGTGGTTTAGTTGTATATAATGTCAAATTCGTATATTTGTTGCAAGCAAGAATCCCAATCAACATGTTTAATATTATTTTATTTGGACCTCCCGGCAGTGGCAAAGGAACGCAAAGCGAAAACCTAATTGCATCTTACGGATTAAAACACCTGTCTACCGGCGATTTATTAAGAAGTGAAATAGCCAACCAAACCCCCCTTGGACTTGAAGCCAAGCGTTTTATGGATCAGGGTCAATTGGTTCCGGATGAAGTAGTCATTGGCATGATTAGCTCGGCACTGGACAACAATCCAGCTGCAAAAGGCTTTCTATTTGATGGATTTCCGCGTACAGAGGCACAAAGTATTGCCCTAGACAAGCTTTTGGCCCTGAAAGAAACTGAAATTAGCCTCGTGCTGGCGCTTGAAGTAAGCGAGGAGGAGCTTGTTAAACGCCTATTAAACAGGGGTTTAACCTCAGGCAGGTCGGATGATACCAACGAAACGGTGATTAAAGCCCGTATTAACGAGTATGAACAAAAAACCACGGTAGTAGCCAACTATTATGCTGGATTTGATAAAGTGGTGAAAATCAAGGGAGAAGGAACCGTAGAAGAAATATTTTCATCTCTACGCAGCGAAATTGATAAAAGGTTGTCTTAGTTATATAGCTAGTTTAACCAACAGCTAACTGCTTTCCCGCCATAGTTAACCCTAAGGCGGGATTTTTTTTGTTTTAACAGGTCTTTGGGTATTTAAAGCGGTACCTTTGCAGCTTGACCAAGATCCAATACATAGCGTTTATAGTAAAAAACAAGGCCCTAATGGCGTTTGTATGCCTATTTATGGCCTTATCATCAGCTGCCCTAGCCGAGCCACTTCCCAAAGAACAGCTTTACCAAAAACTGGAGCTTAGGCAGCGCGGCTTATCCAAAAAAGCTTTTGACCTAGCCCTAAGGGGTTTCGAAAAATTATTGGCACATGGCAAATTAATGAACAGTACCGTTTTATCGATTGTAGACTTCAGCCTGCCCTCTACACAAAAAAGACTCTTTGTCATTAATATGATTACGCAGGAATTAATTTTTTATGATTATGTAGCGCACGGAAAAAATTCGGGAGCAGCTATTGCAAAAAGTTTTTCCAATACAATCAATAGTTTTAAAAGTAGTCTTGGTTTTTTTGTTACACAAAACACCTACACTGGACGAAATGGTTTGTCGTTGGCGCTTGATGGAAAAGAAAAAGGAAGGAATGATCATGCACTAGTAAGATCGATTGTGATTCATGGTGCACCTTATGTAAATGAAAATTTTGCTTCACACAAAACAGGGATTGGAAGAAGTTGGGGTTGCCCTGCTGTTCCAGAAAAAATCACCAAAGATTTAATTGAAACGATTAAAGATGGTTCTTGTTTTTTTATTTACGCACCTATCTATAAAAAAGAAAGCGCCTCCTTGTAGGAAGCGCTCTCAAATATAGGATTGGGTTAGTAAAGACTATTTTCTTTCTAATAATTTAAAGAACTGATCTAATTGAGGTAATACCACAATTCTTGTTCTTCTATTGGTTGCTCTACCTGCCGCAGTGCTATTATCTGTAAGTGGTAGGTATTCGCTACGACCCGCTGCTGTCATGCGTTTTGGATCAAGGCCATATGATTTTTGAAGGATACGAACAATGGATGTTGCACGCTTAACACTCAAATCCCAGTTGTCATTTAATTCGTCAGTGCTGATCGCAACATTGTCTGTGTGACCTTCTACCATGAATTCAATTTCTGGTTGTGCAGCTAATACTTTTGCAACTTTACCTAACACAACTTTTGCACGCTCAGTAACATCGTAGCTTCCTGTTTTAAATAATAACTTATCAGAAATGTCTACATATACAACACCTTTATCAACTTTAACATTGATATCTTGATCTTCTAAATTTCCTAGTGCACCTTTTAAGTTCATAACAAGTGCCATGTTTAAAGAATCTTTACGTGCAATAGAACCTTGTAGGTCTCTGATGTAAATATCTTTTGCACCAATATTTTCTAAAGATTTTTTAATGCTCTCTGCTTGTGCACCAGTGATAACAGATAAATCTTTTAACTGCTCCATCGCAGTGCTACTATTTTTACGTAAATATTCTACTTGATCATTAAGGCCAGCAATTTGCTCCTCTAATGCCTTTTTTCTAGCTGTTAATTCAGCATTTGCAGATTTAGACTTGTCTAACTGTGCTTGGATGGCTTTAACTTCATCTTGAAGGGCACGGTATTTTTCTTGCATGTCTAAGTAAGAACCACTTAGTTGAACATACTTAGCTTCACTTTCTTTAAACTTCTTTGTGCTCACACAAGAAACCAGCAATGCAGAAGCGCCGATTACTGTAAATAGTTGTTTTAGTTTCATAACAGTATAAATTATTGATAGTTAGTCGATGATTAAACGCGTTTTTTGGTAAAAAATTGCGTTTTATGGGTTTTACGATACAAAAATAACCTTTTTCTCCTCCTTTAGCCACAGATCATAGTTATTTCCATAATAAGATTCTATCGATTTTCGCTTAATTTTTAACGTTGGCGTTAGAAGTCCATTCGGAATACTCCACTCCTCTTTACAAATAACCATTTTAGAAAGTCGTTCGTGGTGGTCTAATCTATTATTGATCTGATCTAAAAAACTACTCAATTCCTCGTCGAGTCCCAATGGCTGTTCTGCTGTTGGCGCAAGGGTACAAAGTACAAATGCCGATGTCATACCAGAACCCACCACACAGGCCTGACTAATAAGGGGATGTTCTAGTAGTTTGGTTTCGATAGGTGCCGGCATAATATATTTACCCTTGCTGGTTTTAAACTGGTCTTTGATACGTCCGGTAATCGTTAAATACCCATTTGCATCAATAGATCCTTCGTCGCCAGTTTTTAAGAATCCGTCTTCAAAAGACTCGGCCGTTAACTGCGGCTCTTTATAATATCCGAGCATCGAGGCGTCACTTTTTACTTGCACTTCATTTTCGGCACTGAGTCTTACTTCAACATCTTCATAGGTTTGACCAACCGTACCAAATTTGTGGTGCCCCACGCGGTTCGCATGTGATAGTGCCGAGTTTTCGGTCATACCATAGGCTTCTAAAATAATGATATCGAGTTTTGCAAACCACTCTTGTAAGGCAACACTTATTGGAGAAGCGCCAGTAAAAATAAACTTGGCATTTGAAAGTCCTAGTTTCTTTTTAATCGCTTTTTTAATTAGAGAGGAAACAATGGGTATGCTTAATAAAGTACTTAATTTTTTTTGTGGCATTTTAGATAAAACACCTTCTTGCATTTTTTCCCAAATACGTGGAACTGCTAAAAAAACAGTGGGCTGTGTGTGCACTAAGTTGGCATTAAAAGAATCTAGATTTTCAACAAAATAAATTGTGCTTCCGGTAAAAATAGCGCCGCACTTTACAAGCATTTTTTCTGCCACATGACAAAGTGGTAAATAAGAAAAGAATGTTTCTTTTTTAATTTGGGGGATGTGATTCAAAAACCTATCCACAGCAAATCCAATAGCATGAAAATTATGCATTACACCTTTGGGTTGACCCGTCGTTCCAGAAGTATATATAATGGTAGCTAGTGCCATAGAGTCCTTTACTGGATTGCCTTGTACTGGTTCGTGTTGTGAAATTAGATCATCCCAGTTAAGGGTGTTTTTTTCTAGATAAAAAGGAAAGCCAATGGTAATTAAATGTTCAGGAACTCCTTTTCGCATTTGATCGGCGCCATCAAGTTTTCCAAAAAAAACAGCTTTGGCTTCACTGTGTTCTAAAATTTGTTGAATAGACTCGGCGGTCATATTTGGATACATAGGCACCGATACACAACCCGCAAACGAAATGGCCAAATCGGCCATTATCCAGTGCGCACAGTTTTTACTAAGTATCGCCACCTTATCATCTTTGCCAAGACCCATTGCATTTAATGCAGCAGCCATTTTTCTAACTTGCTGACCAGCCTCGGCCCAAGTAAAATTTTTATACGCACCGGCTACTGGTTCGGATAAAAATAATTGATCCGGTTGCGATGCTTCAAATGCACAAAACTTGTCAATTAAGGTTGGGTATTTACGCGTTGTTGTTTGCATAGGTATCGGTTAAATGTGACATTCCGTATTCTGGAATTTTTCCTTGTAAGGGTGCAAAAAAGGATATTATTTTTTTGAAATCTTCGGCTTCGTTATGGGTGGTGTAAAATGGTTCCGCAAACGTGACTTCTTTTTTACCAAAATCAAGTCCAACCATTACAATGGGTACGCCGGCGTTTTTAGCGATATGATAAAAGCCTGTTCTGAGCCTTTCCGTTTTTTTTCGGGTGCCTTCGGGCGAAAGAGCAAGCACAAATTTTTCATGGCTATTAAAAAGCTGGACCACTTGATCCACCATATTGTGTTTGTTAAACCGGTCTACGGGAAAGCCGCCGGTACTTTTAAAGATAAACGCAAAGGGGCCCTTAAATAAGGAGTCTTTGCCTAGATACTTAACATGTTCTAAATGCCTAACACTTCTGATGGCCAGGCCAACTATAAAATCCCAAGCGCTTGTATGAGGCGCCACAATGAGTACACACTTATCTAAATGATAGGGAAAATTTTTATGGATTTTCCAACCGGTAATCCATACGTATAGTGACCAAAAAAAGCGCATAAGCAGCATCGTTGGATAACAAGATAAGAAATCTATACTTTCTACAAAACCTTGAGCAGGTTATTTCATGTCGTCTCTTATTTTTTGTAAACGAAACATTTCGTCGCGGAGGCGGGCTGCTTCTATAAAGTCCATATCTTTTGCAGCACCTTCCATTTCTTTTTTAGCTTGCTTGATGGCTTTTTCTATTTGAGGAATGGTTGTATACACCACTTGCTCTGCAAAAGTTTGACTCTCTGTTTTGCTATTGTTTTGGGGTACGGCATTAGATGGGTCATAGCCCTTAATATCAAGTACCGATGTTTGTGCAAACACCTGCTCCTTGCTTTTTGAAACCGTTGTAGGAGTAATGTTGTGTGCCTCGTTGTAAGCAACTTGCTTGGCCCTACGGCGCGACGTTTCATCGATCGTGCGCTGCATGCTCATCGTCATTTTATCGGCATAAAAAATAACAAGCCCATTTACATTTCGCGCAGCACGTCCAGCCGTTTGTGTCAATGATTTTTCGTTACGTAAAAAACCTTCTTTGTCTGCGTCTAAAATAGCAACGAGGGAAACTTCGGGTAAATCAAGTCCTTCTCTTAAAAGGTTAACGCCCACGAGTACATCAATCACACCAAGTCGGAGATCTCTTAAAATTTCTACACGCTCCAGGGTATCCACATCACTATGAATGTATTTGGCTTTTATGTTTCGCTTGGCTAAATACTGATTCATCTCTTCGGCCATCCGTTTGGTAAGCGTTGTAACAAGCACACGGTCGCCACTGGTGATGCGCAGGTCTATTTCGTGTAATAAATCATCAATTTGATGAAGGCTTGGACGCACCTGAATGGGTGGATCCAATAAGCCGGTAGGCCTTACAACCTGCTCTACCACTACGCCGCCGGTTTTTTCAAGTTCATATTCGGCGGGGGTGGCGCTCACAAAAATGGTTTGACCAATCATGTTGTCAAACTCATGAAAATTAAGCGGTCTGTTATCAATGGCACTCGGTAAACGAAATCCATAATCTACGAGTGTCATTTTTCGGGACCTATCGCCACCATACATCCCGGCAATTTGCGGAATGGTTTGATGGCTTTCATCTATGATGCACAAAAAATCTTTAGGGAAATAATCGAGCAAGCAAAAGGGTCTAGTGCCCGGTTTTCTTCTATCAAAAAAACGTGAATAGTTTTCGATGCCAGAGCAATAACCTAGTTCACGAATCATTTCTAAATCGTATTCTACTCTTTCTTTAATGCGGTTGGCTTCTTGCTTTTTTCCTACGCGCATAAAATATTCATATTGCGCGCGCATTTCATCTTGTATTTCGTGCATCACTTCTACAATCATGTCTTTGGGCGCTAAATATAAATTAGCTGGAAAAATAGCCGCATTGTCCATCGTACCAATGCGTTTGCTGGTTTCGGTTTCAATGCTTTCTATCGATTCAATTTCGTCACCAAAAAAAGTAACCCGGTACCCAAAATCGACATAGGGTAAATTAATATCGACGGTATCGCCTTTGACTCTAAATGAACCTCTTTTAAAATCATCTTGTGTGCGGGAATACAACGAATTAATCAATGCGTGCAAAAATGCTTGGCGTGAAACCACCTGCCCCGTATGAATGCGCACAATACCATTTTCATATTCGGTAGGATTACCCATACCATAAATACAACTCACACTCGCCACAATAATTATATCTCTGCGGCCACTTAATAATTGCGCCGTTGCTTGAAGTCTTAGTTTATCAAGCTCTTCGTTGATGCTTAAATCTTTTTCGATGTATACACCCGTAACCGGCATATACGCTTCGGGCTGATAATAATCGTAATAGCTAACAAAATATCCAACCGCGTTGTCTGGAAAAAACTGCTTGAACTCGCCATAAAGTTGTGCCACCAGGGTTTTGTTGTGCGTAAGCACCAGCGTAGGTCTTTGTGTATTTTGAATAACGTTAGCAATAGTAAAGGTTTTACCGCTACCCGTAACCCCTAAAAGTGTTTGGTACTGCTCGTTTTCATGCACGCCCTTTGTGAGCTGATCAATGGCCGAGGGTTGATCACCTGCTGGACTATAGGGTGCGTGAAGCGTAAAAGGCATACCGTTTATTTTCTAGTGATATTATAAATAGCAACAGGTGGCGTAAGCATTTGTTCGTGATCGTTTAACATATATATTTTTCGGACCACCGACATGCCCTTTACTACTTTTCCAAATGCCGCATAGCCAAGTTTATCTTCTACGTTTTCGCCGCCTTCGTCGAGACCGGGTTGGTTACCAATACAAATAAAAAATTCGGCGTTGGCGGTACCGGGTACATTACGCGCCAGCGATAAAACACCATCAGTGTGTTTGAGTCCTGTTGTAGAAGTAGGTTCGTGGGGAATGCCCTTCATCTCATAGAGCTTCATATAATTTGTTTTCCAAAGACCTCCTTGTAAAATTTCAGTTTTTGGTGCGTTAGACGGCTGGTTGGTTACATTTAATACGCGGTAAAAAGAAGCGTCTTCGTAAAATCCTGAATCTACGTAAGATAGAATAGCAGCGCAGGTTTGCGGCGCTTTGCTAGGGTATAATTCTGCTTCTATGATGCCATACTTGGTTTCAATTTGTATGCGCGGATTGGCATATTTTTTTTGTGTGCATGAAAAAAATAATAGCGCTGCGCAAATAGCAGTCATTTTTTTTATGATACCATATGAACCCATACTTCTTCGTCAGCGATTACGCCGTTTTTAAAAATTGCTTTTTTTCTAGTGCCTTCTAATACAAAATTATTTTTTTCTAGCACACGCGCCGAGCTTCTGTTGTTTCCAAAAATTTTTGCTTCAATGCGAACAATTTCTTTATTTTTTTTTATTGCATCCACCATTAGTGCTACAGCTGCTGTTGCAATGCCTTTGCCCCAATAATTTTCACCAATAAAATATCCAATCTCTACCGTTTTAGCATATACGTCTTTATGCCATGTGCAGCTTATGTTTCCGGCTACGAGGTTTCCAATTTCGATGGCAAAATTAGCTACCGGTTTTTCTTCATTGGCATGTTTAATCCAAGCTAGCGCATCCATAACGGTGTATGGACTTGGAAACTCATTTCTAATGCTGTTCCAAACGTTTCTATTATTTGCGACTGCGGCAAGGGCTTGTGCGTCACTCATTTGCCAGTTTCGGATATTGATTTTTTGCATCCTATTTTACAATCTTCCTGTTTAAATAATCGCTATAATCAGGAATGGTTGCATCGTAGTCGCCGTGCATAAATGGCGATGTGATTACAAAGTCGGCGGTGGCTCTATCACAAGCCATTGGAATATTCCAAAGAACACAAAGTCGTAAGAGTGCTTTTACGTCACTATCGTGTGGTTGCGCTTCCATAGGATCCCAGAAAAAAAACATCATGTCTATTTCGCCAGCTGCAATCATAGCGCCAATTTGCTGATCGCCACCCATTGGGCCACTCATTAATTTTTTAACGGGTCTGTCAATTTTTTCTTCGATGATTTTGCCGGTGGTTCCTGTTGCTATGAGTTCGTGTTTAGACAATACCACTTTATTGTGCTCTACCCAGGCCATTAAATCGGCCTTTTTATTATCGTGTGCCACAAGTGCTATCCTTTTACGTGGGCCTAGTTTTTTAATGTTTTTCATTGGGGTAGATATTAAAGTAGAAAGGTAGTTAAATTATTTTTTTGAACGGGTGTAAATGATGGCTAGTAGGGGGTGTGCAGCTATTATTAAGCTGTTCATAAGAACCGGTATACCAGTGTAGTGTAATAATAAAAACAACAAAACCAAATATAGAGGATACGCAAAAAGTAAGACTGCAAACAAAACGGAATCATAAAATACAGTACCCTTTGTCTTATATGCCACAAAGTTTTTGATAATCAAAAAAAGCGGCGCATGCCAAAACCAGGCGATTCCTATAATGGGAAATAAATAAATGGGGCGTTTATACTTTTTTGAGGGCGGTTCTTTAAAGAGCGAAACCATTTCCTGCATTACGGTATTATTAAAATTATTTCGTTCAAGCGACATGCTAGCTGGTGTTGAATCTGCTGAAAAGTAAAGTCCCGCAGAAAAGGATGTTCCGAGCATTAAGTATATTTTTTTTCCAAAGTGTTTAAAACCATTATAGGTGATAACCGCTGGAAGTACTGTTGGTATTACACCTGCGGCAACGGCCTGTTGCAAAATTCTAGCAGCGCCTTTTTTAAATGGCTGTATTTCATTTTTATTTAAACAGGTCCCTTCGATAAAAATTAATAGAATCCCGCCATTTTTTAGAACTTCTACGCTGGCATCAAAACTGTTTTGATTTTTATGTAAGTGCTCTTTTCCTTCTCTTTGTCTGTAAACCGGCATCATGTTAAGTGCGCGGAGTAAAAAATTATGCCATGGTTTTGTAAACACATCTCCGCGCGCTAAAAAGGAAACTGGGTAGGTACAATTTGCCGCAATAACAAGCGCATCAAAAAATGAATCGGGATGATTGGCAACAATCAGTAAGGGTCCTTTTTGCTTAAGTGCTGTTTTGTTGTGTACTTTAATAGACACACAAAATATTTTAAGCGCTACGCGAATCAAGAAAAGTAGTAGGCGATACAGCAAATGGTTTTTTTTGTAAAATAAACAAAATAGCCGCCCCTTTTTATAGGACGGCTATTTTTATTATTACTAACCCATCAAATACTATACATTTTAAAGCAAAATTTATGCTTCTGCGGCCGCAGTTCTTGCTTCTATTACCTTAGCTCTGATTTTAGCTTCAATTTCGTTGGCTAATTCTGGATTGTCGTGTAAAAGTGTTTTTACAGACTCTCTTCCTTGGCCAAGTTTATTGGTGTCGTAGCTAAACCAGCTTCCACTTTTTTGAACAATACCAAGTTCTACGCCCATATCAATGATTTCGCCAAGTTTACTGATGCCTTCACCAAAAATGATATCAAATTCTGCGGCTCTAAATGGTGGTGCTACTTTGTTTTTTACCACTTTTACTTTTACGTGGTTACCAATTGCAGCATCGCCATCTTTAATTTGTGTCATTCTTCTAATATCTAGACGAACTGACGCATAGAATTTTAATGCATTACCACCCGTTGTTGTTTCAGGATTACCAAACATCACACCAATTTTTTCACGGAGTTGGTTAATGAAAATACATACAGTTCCTGTTTTATTAATGGTTGCTGTAAGCTTACGAAGCGCTTGGCTCATAAGTCTTGCGTGTAATCCCATTTTTGAATCACCCATTTCACCTTCTAATTCACTTTTGGGTACAAGTGCTGCTACAGAGTCAATCACCACTACATCTAATGCGCCTGATAAAATTAAACGGTCGGCAATTTCTAATGCTTGCTCGCCATAATCGGGTTGAGAAACGAGTAGGCTATCAACGTCGACACCTAATTTTTTTGCATACGCACTATCAAAAGCGTGCTCCGCATCGATGATCGCACACATACCGCCTTTTTTTTGCGCTTCTGCGATTACATGAATAGCAACCGTTGTTTTACCAGAAGATTCTGGACCATATATTTCAATAATTCTACCTTTTGGTAAGCCACCTATTCCAAGAGCACTATCAAGACCTATCGAACCCGTAGAAATCACTTCCATTGGTTCTTGGCTACGCTCGTTCATCATCATGACAGAGCCCTTGCCATAGTCTTTATCTATTTTGTCGATTGTTAATTTTAGCGCCTTTAATTTTTCAGTGTTACTCATATGGTTATTTTTACTTGTTACGTGCTAATGGATAACAAAGATAAGTACCCTTTGTTAAATAAACTAATTTTTTTAGTATTTTTTAGCTAATGGGTTTAGCGGGGCTTATTTTGTTACCGATAATTAAATGTAAAACAAGGTTTTGATAAAGCAATCCTGTATTTATGCGCAATCTGTTTTAAAAAACATAAGTGTTTGATTATCAATACGTATTGGTCATATCGGAATCTACGCAAATTATATAATGGGCTTTATTTAAGTTTTCTAAAGCCAGATTTTGGATGTTTTTTTGGCTGACCGTGGTAATGGTTTTAATTTTTAGCAAAGGGTTGGTTTTTGCTAAATACCAACCAATGCCCTCATAGTTTTCGGAGTGATATGAGCCGTTGTAATGTATAAATAAGCTCCCAGGCACCTGTGTGGTTACTATAAAATGTGCCATCGTAGCGTCTTTACTAGCCTGTGCTTTTGGT
Source organism: uncultured Bacteroidota bacterium (assembly GCA_903958045.1). Lineage (GTDB taxonomy): Bacteria > Bacteroidota > Bacteroidia > Chitinophagales > Chitinophagaceae > Sediminibacterium. The sequence goes on from CAJBRT010000190.1 coordinate 64,484, forward strand.
AGGTTTTCGCCACCATGACCGCCCATCATCGCAATCATATTTTTATACCCAGGAAGTTCCGGATCATACGCCATAGGAAGTGGTGCCATCCAAGATTTTTCCTGTGCCGTTAAACTATCAAGTCCTGTAAATCCTTTTTTAGAAACCAGTGATGCGTATTTGCGTGGAATATTGGTAGCTGTAAAAGGAATATTATTTTCTTTAGCAAAATTTACAAGTGGCGCATAATCGGTAGGATAATTTTTCCATAAACGCGCTAGTGAATCAAGCCCCTTTGCGTTTATTTTTCCTTGCAAATAATAATCTAGTGCTTGTTGATTATCACGTTCAAACATTTCGGCACCCAGCGTTAATTTTCTTTTTTCAAATAAATCTTTGGTTACACTTAGTTGAAGCCAGTGTGCAATAGCGTTGTTGTGGTATTCACCAAAAAGCAGAATATCATTTTGTGCCAACACGCGAATCATTTTTTGATAGCTTACTTTTTTTCCTTTGCTATCATACAATACAAATGGTGTTTTTGTTTGTGCAAAAACGCTAACCGTAAAAAATAAAGCAACAAGGGAAATAATTATTTTTTTCATTTTATTTTTTTATTTACCAACCAATACCATAATCTTCGCCATTGTTAGAACTGCCGCCCCAAAGGCTTCCGTGCTTCCAATCAAAAAATATAGCATTGATAGGACCGCTACTTCTAGGATCAAAACTTAGTTTATAACCCATATTTTTTAATTCGGTTCTAACTTTTTCTGGGGTATTTGTGTTGAGTGTAAGATTACCAGGTTTTGGTTTTCTGTCGGCCATTTTATTTCCACCTAATGATAACCAAAGTTGATTGGAATTAATATTTGCTGCTTCTGCCGCTTGTTGAACCGTCATTCCAAATTCAACCATGTTTAAAAAAAACTGTAATAAATTCTGATCTTGAGTATCCCCACCCTGCACCGCAAAAGACAAAAACGGTTTACCATCTTTTAATGCAAGACTTGGTGTTAATGTAACGCGTGGTCTTTTTCCGGGCGCCACCACATTAAATGGATTTTGGATAGAATCTAACACGAAGGATTGCATGCGTTGACTCATACCAACACCTGTATTACCCGCTATACATGCTGGAATCCATCCACCACTTGGTGTGATTGATACTACCCAACCACTCGTGTCAGCAGCTTCTACAGAGGTTGTTCCTCTCCACAAGCGGTCATTGTATAATTCATTATCGATAGCGTCGTTTTTGGCAATTTCCGAACCGTCATGACTTGGTAATACACCTGTTTTTCTAGTAGCGGTATCGGTATTATACAGGGCAGCTCTTTGTTGCAAAAGGCTCCTAAAAGGGTTTTCCTTTCCTTCAAAAGGGTAAGGATCTCCGGGGGCTGTATTTGGATTGTTAAAACCAACCGGAATTTCAGAAGCTCTTTTTTTAGCGTAATCCTTACTCAGTAAGCCTTTGATAGGAATTTGAGTAGAAAATTTAGGGTCTCCATAATAAAAATCGCGGTCTGCGAAACTTAAATTCATAGCCTGATACACAGTGTGGATATAAGCAGGAGAATTATAACCCATTGATTTTAAGTCATAATTTTCTAAAATATTTAAAGCCTGTAACATACTAGGACCCTGAGTCCAAGATTGTAGTTTGTATACATCAATCCCTTTATAATTGATTTGTAAAGGTGTTTCGATTATGGGTTTCCAGTTGGCTAAATCTTGAAGGGTAATAAGACCCCCTTGTTCCTGTGCACCTCTAACAAATTCCTGTGCTATATCACCTTTGTAAAAACGGTCATAAGCCGCATAAATCGCTTCCTTTCTAGATTTTCCTTTTTTAAGAGCTTGTTTTTCTGCGTCTACTAATTTTTGTAAAGTAGCTAGTAAATCTTTTTGAATAAATATTTCTCCCGCTTCTGGTGCTTCTCTTTTTTCTCCTAAGTGTGGTAATAAAATATTTTTACTGTAAGGCCAATCTTTAATTCTTTGTTTACCACGTTCGATACTATTTGCTGTTTGAGCATCAATTGGATAACCTGCTGCAAGTTGCATCGCAGGTTTTAAAACTTCTTCTAAACGCATCGTTCCATACTCTGCAAGCATCATACAAAGTCCACCGGGTGTGCCAGGTGTTGTTGCAGCTAATGGACCATATTCGGGCGGATAATTCATCCCTTTATTTTTAAAAAATTCTGGTGTTGCACCCGTAGGAGCCACGCCCATGGCGGATATGGCAATAACTTGTTTTGTTTTTGGATTGTAAATTAACGCCTGTGTTTCACCACCCCAACTAAGCACATCCCACATTGTACAAGTGGCTGCTAACATAGCACAGGCTGCGTCTACCGCGTTTCCGCCTTTGTTAAAAATAATAGAACCAGCCGTTGCAGCAAGTGGTTTACCAGTAATGGCCATCCAATTTTTTCCATGCAATGGAGGTTTTTGAGTAGGTTGCGTTTTTGCTGTGTAAGACAGGATTAAAAAAGCAAATACAAATTTTAATATTTTCATAAGATTGAAATTACAAGAAGCAATTGATTTTTTGTTATCTAATTTTTTTATAAAAATTGTGTGTTAATAATTACCGTAATAATAGATTTAATACTTTTTTATTTAAATAAACTATTACTATTACGGGTGTTAATACCTTAATAACCTTCTTGTACACATACGTATATTTTTAGTGTTCACTTGTTATACAACTTTATACACAGGTTTATAAACAGTTTTAAACGATGTAATATTGATTTATTAACTAATTTTTTAATTTTTTTTTCAGTTTATTAAATGATAATTTTTTTAGTATCCACTAGTTGTATACTGTTAATTAACTGGGTGTAAAATGAGTTTATTTTAGCCTAATACCCTCTAAAGCCACTAAACCTCCTTACTTGTTCTAGTTCTGTTCACATATTTTTTGTAAAAAAGGGCGGTTTTCCACCTAAAATACTACTTATTAACCCCTAGTTTGTGGATAGAAATAAGGCCGCAATACCTTATTTTTGCCCTCCGGCAATTTGCCGCTCATTTTATTTATTATAATTCGTTTTTATGTCTGTTATTCAAAGTATTCGTGACAGAGGCACGTGGATCATTTTTACTATTATCGCTGTAGCCTTAATTGCTTTTATATTACAAGATGGTGTTGGTAGAGGCGGAAGCGCTTTTTCTAATACAACAACCATTGGTGAAGTAAATGGTCAAAAATTAGAAAGAACAGTTTTTGAAGAAAAGTTAGCGATGCAAGAAAAAATGTATGCTAGCCAAGGAGCGCAAAGAGATCAATTGATTGGTTCTATATGGAATCAAGAAGTGGACCGCTTACTCATTGAAGCAGAGTGTACTAAATTAGGTTTACAAGTAACGGGTAAAGAATTATCAGATATTTTATTCTCTGAAAATTCTCCATTAAAACAAGAGTTTACAGATCCTGCAACGGGCTTATTCAAAGTTGAAGATGCTAAAAAAGCGTTTGCTCAAATTAAGAAAAGTAAAAATGCGGATCAAATTAAAATGATTAACCAGGTTTATATTCAACCTATTTTAGAACAAGCAATCCGTAACAAGTACAGTGTGTTACTTCAAAAATCTGCGTATGTTCCAAAATGGATGCTTGAAAAACAAGCTGCCGATAACAATCAAATCGCTAGTGCTTCTGTGGTTTTTGTGCCTTACGCAAGTATTGCTGATAGTACTATTAAGGTAACCGATAATGATATTGCTGCTTATGTTAAAGCACATGCATCTGCCTATAAAAAAGACGAAGAAACAAGATCTATTGCTTATGTTTCATTTAGTGCTGTTCCAAGTAGTGCGGATAGCGCTTCTGTATTCAATGAAATTACTGCCAATAAACAAGATTTTGCGGCTGCAACTGATAACGCTAGTTTCTTAAACAGAGTAGGAAGCGATTTACCTTATTATGATGGTTATTTTAGTAAGAGTAGAATGCAACAGGTGAATAAAGACACACTTGTTAAAATTCCAACCGGAACTGTTTACGGTCCTTATGTAGATGGCAATGCGTACGTCTTAGCTAAAATGGTGGGTATTAAAAACTGGCCTGATAGTGCTAAGGTTCGTCATATTTTAATTGCTACCGTAGATCCAAGATCTGGTCAACAAATTAGACCCGATAGCCTTGCAAAAAAATTAGCAGACTCTATTAAGTATGCTGTTGCTGGTGGCGCAGATTTTAATGCACTCGTTCAAAAATATTCTGATGACCAGGGAAGTAAAGCTAAGGGCGGTGTGTATGATTATTTTGCACAAGGTCAAATGGTAGGCGCGTTTAATGATTTTTCTTTTGATAAGCCAAAAGGTACCAAAGATGTGGTGAAGTCTGAATTTGGATATCATTACACCGAGGTATTAGATCAAAAGAATTTCGCCCCTGCTTATAAAATTGCCTATTTATCAAAAGCGATTGTTGCTAGTGGCGAAACCGTAACAGCTGCGTCTACGGCAGCAGCTTCTTTTGTTGCGAGCAGCAAGTCTCAAAAAGAGTTTGAACAAAATGCGCTTAAAAATAACGTACAAATTTTAAACGGCGTAGATATTAAGAAAAACGATTTCACTATTACTGGTTTAGGGAAAAGCAGAGAAACCGTTCGCTGGGTATACGATAATAAAGTAGGTGCTATTTCTGAGCCAACCGAAATTGGTGACGCGTATATTGTTGCTATGATTACGAATATTGGGGAAAAAGGAACATTGAGTGTTGCTGAAGCAAAACCACTTGTAGAGGGACTTGTAAGAAATGAGTTAAAAGCAAAACAAATTATAGCGTCTAAATTTAAAGGATCTACTTTGGAAGATTTTGTAAAGAGCTCTGGTTTTCCTGTGCAACGCGTAGACAGTTTAAGTTTTGCATCTCCATTTGTACCAGGCGTTGGAGCTGAACCAAAAGTAGTGGGTGCTGCATTTAATAAAGCACTCATTGGTAAAAGTACTGCTGCTATTGAAGGATCTGCTGGCGTGTTTGCCGTAAAGCCTGAAACCATTGGTGCTGCTGCGGTTATGCAAGATGCTGCTGCTTTACAATCGGCGCTTTTACAAGCTGTTCAGTCTAATGTATACAGAGGTTTTGAAGCAATAAAAAAATCTGCAAAAATTAAAGACAACCGCTCTACATTCTATTAGTAGATGTTTAATTGATATTAAAAAGCCTCGCTAATTTTAGCGAGGCTTTTTTTATTTGTAATAGTTATGATCCTCAATTTCTTTTCTTACATTTTCAGGAACTAGATAACGAATCGTTTTTTGATCTCTAATATTTTCCCTAATTCCCGTTGCTGAAATATTTAAGAGCGGCGCGTTTAAGATGGTAACATGGGCACCAATTTTATCAACGTTTTCAAAGCCTGGGCGTATATAAACATAAAAAGCATATTTCTTTAAAAGCACTTCTGCGTTTTTCCAGCGCGCTATATTTTCAAATCCATCGCTTCCCATGATGATTGAAAATTCGTGTTGCGGATATTTTTCTTCTAGATAGATAAGTGTATCAATGGTGTAAGAGGGGCGGGGTAATTTAAACTCAACATCAGAAGCTCTGAGTCTTGCTTCGTCATTTTCTATGGCTAGGTTTACAAGGTGTAACCGGTCATATTCGTTTAAAAGCGATCCGGCTGTTTTAAATGGATTTTGTGGTGACACCACAAACCACACCTGCTGTACTTCTGTTCTGTTCACAACGTGACTTGCGATCATCAAATGACCGTGGTGTACCGGATTAAAAGAACCAAAATATAAACCTATTTTCATCTAAAATATTGATAATCAAGAAGTTGTGTATAAATTAGTTTTCTTGGGCTACAATAATACTGTCTGCTTCGCTTAAACGAAGGCTTAAATGATAGCCAGAAACTTCAATTGAAATAGGATCTCCAAGTGGGGCGACCTGAACCACCTTTACGGGCTCGCCGGGAACACATCCCATTTCCAATAATTTTATGTAGAGCTCGTCTTTTTCAAAAGAGTGAATGATACCTACTTCTCCCGCTTCTAGTTCCGATAATTTTTTCATACACGCTTTATATTTATTGGCTCCCGCAAAGGTACCGCTCGCCGCAAAGAAAATGTTACGAAATTTGGAGTTAAACATAACTTGCACCCATGCAAAAAGTAAACTTCCAAAAGGCCGACGCCGCCCTTACCCTGCCTGCTAAAACAGAGCTGAAAGCGTTTATTGAAAACCTATTTAAAAAGGAAAAGACCCAGCTTGCTGCTATTAATTATATTTTTTGCTCCGACAAATACCTGTTGTCTATTAACCAGCAGTTTTTGAACCACGATTATTACACTGATATTATCACTTTTGGACTACACGACAAGGGCGCCCCCGTTGTAGCAGAGGTTTATATTAGTGTAGACAGAGTGAAGGATAACGCAAAAACCCACGGAGTAACGTTTACCAATGAAATGCTCAGGGTTCTTTTTCATGGAGCCCTACATTTATGTGGTTACAAGGATAAGAGCAAGGCTGACATTTTGAAGATGCGCGCCAAAGAGGATGCTTACCTTGTTCGCTATACAAAAAAGTAGGTTCCACGTGGAACGGGAATCAAATGGTTTTACGGCGATGTTCCACGTGAAACATTCAAATCTAACCACCTAGTACCTTGTTTTCTTTTTGATTGGATTATCTTTGCACCCATGTTTCCAGATTATGATGTTATTGTTGTAGGTGCCGGACACGCAGGTTGTGAAGCCGCAGCGGCCGCCGCCAACCTAGGTAGTAAAGTGCTCCTAGTTACTATGAATATGCAAACCATTGCTCAAATGAGTTGCAACCCTGCTATTGGTGGTATTGCCAAGGGACAGATTGTGCGCGAGATAGATGCAATGGGTGGATATACCGGACTGGTTACAGATGCAAGTACCATTCAATTTCGAATGTTGAATAGGAGCAAGGGTCCAGCTATGTGGAGCCCACGTGCGCAAAACGACCGTATGTTGTTTGCTGCCAAGTGGAGAGAGATGCTAGAAGAAACCCCCAATGTTGATTTTTACCAAGACACCGTGCAGGGGTTAATTATAAAAGACAATAGAGCGGGTGGGGTCATTACCGGACTAGGCCACGAGATTAGATCTAAAACCGTGGTGGTTACTTCGGGAACCTTTTTAAATGGGATCATCCATATTGGTGAAAAACAATTTGGTGGTGGGCGTGTAGCGGAGAAAGCCGCAACCGGTATCACCGAGCAGTTAGTAGCACTGGGTATGGAAAGTGACCGTCTAAAAACAGGCACACCACCAAGGGTGGATGGACGTAGTTTAGACTATTCAAAAATGGAAGAACAGGCTGGGGACGAGGAAGTTGTGGGTTTCTCATACAAAGACACACCTCGCATCAAGGCCGCAGATCAGCGCAGTTGTCATATTACCTATACCAGCCAAAAGGTACACGACCTTTTAAGAAAGGGGTTTGACAGAAGCCCCATGTTTCAGGGAAGAATTGAAGGCGTAGGTCCTAGATATTGCCCAAGTATTGAAGATAAAATTAACCGCTTCGCGGATAGAGATAGACACCAGTTGTTTGTAGAACCAGAAGGCTGGAACACCGTAGAAATATACGTAAACGGGTTTTCTACCTCATTACCAGAAGAAGTTCAGTACGAAGCCCTTCGTAGTGTTCCTGGATTTGAGAATTGTCGCTTTTTTAGACCAGGTTACGCCATTGAATACGATTATTTTCAACCTACACAGTTAAAATATTCCTTAGAAACCAAGCTCATCGAAAACCTCTTTTTTGCCGGACAAATAAATGGCACAACGGGTTACGAAGAAGCGGCCTGCCAAGGTTTAATGGCCGGCATTAACGCGCACCAAAAGTCGCGCGAATTAGACCCTATTATTTTAAAAAGAAGCGAAGCTTATATCGGTGTACTCATTGATGATTTAGTAGGCAAAGGAACGGAAGAACCTTACCGTATGTTTACGTCTCGCGCAGAGTTTAGAACCCTCTTAAGACAAGACAATGCCGATATTCGTTTAACGCCATTAAGTTACCAATTGGGTCTTGCCAAACAAGATAGAATGGACGCCGTGGAAGCGAAAAAAAATACGGTCACCGACATTAAAAATATACTCGCATCTTATAGCATTGAACCCGCAGAAATTGAAGGCTATTTCAATCAAATAAATTCGGCATCTATTACCGAAAAACAAAAAGCTTCAAAAATATTACTACGTCCAAACGTAGACCTGGTGGGCCTTTCAGCAGCTATGCCCCGTTTAAAAGAAGCCCTAGCAGGGTTTCATCCACAGGTGTTAGAGCAAGCAGAAATTCAAATAAAATACGAGCGCTACATCGAAAAAGAACAAGAAATTGCAACGCGCATGTTGCAAATGGAAAATCATATTATTCCAGAAAGTTTTAATTACGATGCTATGGCCGCACTCTCCAATGAGGCCCTGCAAAAATTCAAAAAAATTAGACCATCTACACTCGGCCAGGCCAGCAGAATTAGCGGCGTTAATCCAAGCGATATTCAGATACTCATGGTTTATATGGGCAGATAGGCCCGTTCACATAAATCCACAAAAAGGGTATAGGATTTTTATGTACATTCATAAGCTAAATCCTACCCTTGAAAAAACTAGTACAAACAACCATTGCAGTTGCAGGAATTTTCCTGTTTACTGCTTGCGCAAATAACAATAGCGCACCAACAATCGCCGAGTTTTTAGGACCTAAAGATTCAGGTGTTCAGGAGGCGGGTATCAAAATGATTCCGGTTAAAACCCCCGTAGGCACTTTTAAAGTTTGGACCAAAAGCATTGGTAACAGCGACCGCGTAAAAGTATTGTTACTTCACGGCGGACCAGCCATGACGCACGAATACATGGAGTGCTTTGAAAGTTTTTTACCGGCACAGGGCTATGAAATTATTGAGTACGATCAGTTGGGTTCTTTTTATAGCGACCAACCCAAAGATAGTAGCCTATGGACCATCGACCGTTTTGTAGATGAAGTAGAACAAGTGCGCGTGGCACTCAATTTAACCAAAGACAATTTTTACATCATTGGAAATTCATGGGGTAGCATGCTTGCCATCGAATACGCATTAAAATACCAACAGCATATTAAAGGCATGGTGATTGGCAACATGATGGCCAGCATTCCTGATTATGCAAATTATAATAAAGTGCTCCGCAAAGAAATGCGCCCCTCACTAGTAGACTCTTTACAAAACTATGAGGCAAAAGGAATGTATAAAGACCCTACGTATACATCGCTTGTATTTAGTGAATTTTATACCAAACACCTGTGCCGTTTACCCGAGTGGCCAAATTCTGTAATGCGCTCACTACAACACGTAAACGAAGAAATTTATGTGATGATGCAGGGTCATTCTGAATTTACAGTGAGTGGACGTATTGTAAATTGGGACCGCAAAAAAGACCTCGCTTCTATTAAAGTGCCAACGCTTACAGTGGGGGCAAAGTATGACACGATGGATCCAGAACACATGAAATGGATGAGTACACAATTTCCAAATGGTCAATATTTATATTGTCCAAACGGAAGCCACCTTGCTATGTGGGATGATCAAAAAGTTTATATGGATGGCGTTATTAATTTTATAAAATCTGTAGACCAAGGAAAAACAAAATAAAACAACAAGTATGAAAAAAATCTGCCTGATGTTTGTTGGGTTACTGCTATTAAATTTTGTGCAGGCTCAAGAAACCTTTCAAGTAAACGGCGTTGGCGATAAGCGCGACGGCTGTTACGCATTTACAAATGCAACCATTGTAAAAGATGCGCAAACCACCATTAAAAATGCAACGCTCGTTATTAGAGACGGAAAAATTGTTGCAGTAGGCGAAGGTGTTGCCGTTCCAGCAGACGCTGTGGTGGTAGACTGTAAAGACAAGTTTATTTATCCATCATTTATTGATGCCTACACCGATTATGGTATGCCACAACAACAGCGTGCACAAGCAGCTTTTAGTTTTGGCGGACCTAGTCAATTAACCAACAACCAAAAAGGTGCGTATGGTTGGAACCAAGCTTTAAAATCTGATGTAGAAGGGCACAAGCTTTTTTCGGTAGATGATGCGAGAGCAAAATCATTTAGAGAAACAGGATTTGGTACCGTACTTACCCACCAAAAAGATGGTATTGTGAGAGGAACCGGAGCAGTAGTAGCGCTTGCAAACAACAAAGATAATTTTGTGGTTGTTAAAGAAAAAGCAGCTTCATTACTTTCATTCAATAAAGGTACTTCAACACAAACCTATCCAAGTTCATTAATGGGTTCTATCGCTTTACTGCGTCAAACCTATTTAGACGCGGCTTGGTATAAGAACAATCCTGCTGCTACGGGCTTACAAGGCGATGGCGTAAATATTACGCTTCAGTCATTTAATGCAAATGCGGGTCTTCCTCAAATTTTTGATCCTGCCGATAGAGGTGCTGGTGATGTTTGGGGTGTAATGCGCGCAGACCGCATTGGGGATGAGTTTGGTGTACAATATATTATTAAAGCAACCGGTAAAGAATACCAAAGAATTAAAGAAGTGGCTGCAACAAAAGCACCACTGATTGTAAACTTAAATTTCCCAGTGGCTATGGATGTGGAAGATCCTGCTGATGCAAGACTTGTTTCTTTACAAGACATGAAGCACTGGGAACTAGCACCAACCAACCCAGGTGCAATTGAAAAAGCAGGTATTCCGTTTTGCTTAACAAGCTCAGATTTAAGAGATGCTAAATCATTTTTATCGAGCGTAAGAAAAGCAATTGAAAATGGTTTATCAGAAAAAGCAGCGATGGACGCACTTACAAAAACACCAGCCACTTGGTTTGGTGTATATGATAAAGTAGGTAGCATCGAAACTGGTAAATTAGCCAACTTTATAATCACAACAGGTCCTGTTTTTGCAGAAAAAACAACCTTATTACAAAACTGGGTATTAGGTGAAAAGCACGCTGTTAACGAATCTGCATGGACAAGCGTGAACGGTAACTATACCCTCACATTACACTCAGCAACACCACAAACATTTGCTTTCGAAATTAAAAGTAACAACAGCGCAACCGTTATTGCAAAAGATACGGTAGCTGCTACATTTAGTTACGATGGTAAAGTGGTGAAGTTTTCTTTTGCTCCAGAAAAACGTTCTCGTAACAATATTAGATTTACCGGTTTTAACGCAGGTAACACTTTTAATGGTACAGCACAAGACGCCGAAGGAAATAATTTTACTTGGACTGCTGTATATGCTTCTGCATCTAAGCCTGACACTGCTTCAAATGCAGGTGGCCGTGGACGTATGGGTGCAGGTGGATTTGGCGGTGGCGCTGGTGCTCCTGGCAAAATGGGAAAAGTGACTTTTCCTATGATGGGCTTTGGTGTAGATTCTTTACAAACCAACGCACAAGTTTATTTAATTAAAAACGCTACCGTTTGGACTTCAGAAAAAGAAGGCATTTTACAACAAACAGACGTGCTCGTTAAAAACGGTAAGATTGCGAAAGTGGGCAAAAACTTATCGGATGCAAGCGCAAAAATTATTGATGCTACCGGCAAACACGTAACAGCGGGTATTATTGATGAGCACTCGCATATTGCTTCTGCTTCTACCAACGAAGGTGGACAAAGCGTAACATCAGAAGTGCGTATTCAGGATAATATCAACCCAGACGATATTGATATTTACCGTCAATTAAGTGGTGGTGTTACAACCTCTCATATTTTACACGGTTCTGCAAATACCATTGGTGGTCAAACGCAGTTAATTAAATTAAGATGGGGCGCAGATGACGCGGGCTTATTGTTTAAAGGCGCTGATCCATTTATCAAATTTGCACTTGGTGAAAACGTAAAACGTACGTCTTCTACTCAAGGAAACAACCGTTACCCAGACACTAGAATGGGCGTAGAACAAGTGTTAAACGATGCGTTTGCAAGAGCAAAAGCCTATGAAGCAGCCCTTGCACAAAACCCGGCTACTAGACGTGATTTAGAATTAGACGCGCTGGTAGAAATCATGAATAAAAAACGTTTTATCACTTGTCACTCTTATGTGCAAAGTGAAATTACAGCAACTATGCGTGTTGCAGAAAAGTATGGTTTTAAAATCAACACCTTCACACATATTTTAGAAGGCTATAAAGTAGCGGATAAAATGAAAGCACATGGTGTAGCTGCATCAACGTTTTCTGATTGGTGGGCGTACAAAGTGGAGGTTACAGATGCCATCCCTTACAACGCTGCTATCATGACAAAAGTTGGTTTAAATGTTGCGATCAATTCTGATGATGCAGAAATGGCGCGCCGATTAAATCAAGAAGCTGCAAAGAGTGTAAAATATGGTGGTCTCACCGAAGAAGAGGCGCTTAAAATGGTGACGATTAATCCTGCTAAAATGTTACACGTTGACAGCAAAGTAGGAAGTATCAAAGCTGGTAAAGACGCTGATCTTGTGGTATGGAGCGATAACCCACTTAGTATTTATGCGAAAGCAGAAAAAACAATGGTAGATGGTATCGTTTATTTTGACCGCGAAAAAGATGCGCAAATGCGTAAGCAAGTACAAGCAGAACGCAGCCGCTTAATTGCAAAAATGGCCGGCGAAAAAAGAGCGGGAAGACCAACCATACCAGCGGCTCCAAGCTATAAAGAAGTGCATATTTGCAACGACCACTCTCATAAATTAGGTATGCTTGAAATAGAAGGTGAAGAAGTGGCAAACCAAAACGATAACAAATAAACTGTAGCGACATGAAAAAAATAATAGTTACACTTAGCGCGCTCGTATCATTCACTGCTGCAGTATTTGCACAAGATGATGTTTACCCAGCCGCAAAACAAAATAAAAAAACAGCCATTGTGGGTGCTACCGTGCACGTAGGTAATGGTCAGGTTATAGAAAACGGTACCGTTGTTTTTGACAATGGAAAAATCGTGTATGCTGGCGACGCAGCAGCTGCGCCAAAAGCAGAAAACACCATTGATGCAAAAGGCAAACAGGTATATCCAGGTTTAATTTTACCCTCTTCTAATTTAGGTTTACAAGAAATTACTGGCGTTAGAGGTAGCACCGATATCAATGAAATTGGTGAGTTTAACCCAAGTGTACGTAGCATCGCAGCGTATAAAGCAGAGTCTGTTATTATCAATACTTTACGGTTAAATGGTATTTTACTTGCACACACCATTCCTGGCGGCCAACTTATTGCTGGTCAATCATCGGTGGTGCAATTAGATGCATGGAACTTCGAAGACGCAGCGTACAAAACAGATATGGGTATGCATTTTTACATGCCTAGCTTATTATCTAGAGGCGGAGGACGCGGTTTTGGCCGTGGCTTTGGCGGTGCCCCAGCAGGAGATCCTATCAAAGAAGCACTAGATAAAATTGAAAGCGTAAAAGCTATTTTTAGAGAAGCGAAAGCGTATCACCAAAAAGGAGCTGACAAACAAATCAATTTGAAACTAGAAGCAACCAAAGGTTTATTTAACCGCACACAAAAATTATTTGTGCACTGCGATCAAATAAAACAAATGATTGTAGCGATTGATTTTGTAAAAGAATTTGGTTTTGATGTAGTGTTAGTAGGTGCAAGCGAAAGCTGGCAAATTGCGGATTTGTTAAAAGCCAACAATATTGCTGTTATCTTAACACAAGAACATAGTTTACCCACTACCGATGATGATGATATCGATCAACCGTATAAAGCAGCAAGCGTTCTACAAAAAGCTGGCGTTTTATTTTGCTTAAACGATGACGATCCTCAAAACCGCGGTAGAAATCTGATGTTTAACGCTGGAACCGCTGCTGCATATGGGTTAGGTAAAGAAGGCGCTCTTCAAGCCATTACCTTAAATGCTGCGAAAATTTTAGGGGTAGCTGATAAAACAGGTACCCTAGAAGTGGGGAAAGACGCTAATATCGTAATCAGCGAAGGCGATATTTTAGACATGAAGTCTAGTATTATTACCGATGCATTTATACAAGGCCGCGCGGTTGCAATAACAAGCAAGCACAAGCAGTTGTATGACCGTTACAAGCATAAGTACGAGATTAAATAAAGAGTTCAATCCCTTATCAAAACCCCGGCAAAACGCCGGGGTTTTTTGTAACTTTACGCCATGGCTAAAAAACTTTTTTTGTTGGATGCGCTCGCACTTATTTATAGAGCGTATTATGGACTGATTAGAAATCCACGCATTACCTCTAAAGGAAAAAACACCAATGCGCAATTTGGATTTACCAACACATTAATTGATTTAATCAACAAAGAAAAGCCAACGCATATTGCCGTTTGTTTTGATACACACGCCCCTACCGAACGTCACACTGACTTTACTGAATACAAAGCCAATAGACAAGAAGCCCCCGAAGATTTAATTGATTCTATTCCTGAAATTCAGCGAATTATTAGGGCTTTTAATATTCCAGTAATGGAACTCGATGGCTATGAAGCTGATGACGTAATTGGGACCCTTGCTTGGCAGGCCGCTGACAAAGGCTACGAAGTGTACATGGTAACCCCCGACAAAGATTATGGCCAGTTACTGATTCATCCGGGCGTATATATGTATAAGCCTCCATTTATGGGTAACGCCGCAGAAATTTTAGACGCACAAAAAATATGTGAGAAGTGGGATATCGCCCGCGTAGAGCAGGTGGTAGACATGCTAGGTTTAATGGGCGACGCCGTAGATAATATTCCGGGTATTATGGGTGTGGGTGAAAAAACCGCAGCTAAACTTTTAAAAGAATACGATACCCTCGAAAACGTATTAGCCAATGCGCACAATATTAAAGGCGCCATGGGTGAAAAAATTAGAAAAGGTGTAGACGACGCGATTATGAGTAAAAAGCTCGCTAAAATTATCACCGACGTTCCGGTAAGTTTTCATGAAGAAGATTTTGCACTCTCTCCTATTAATAAAGAAGCCCTCGCTGAAATTTTTGTTGAGCTTGAATTTAAAACACTCGGTAAAAGAATTTTAGGTGATGATTTTAACGCCTATATGCCTGCACCAGAAGGCGTACAAACAGATTTGTTTGGCAACGAAGTGGTAGCTGCTCCTTCTAAAAAATCAAGCGCAGCAAATACGGGCGCTAACCCTGGCGCACAAGGCGCCTCGGCGAGTGCGGGTTCTATGGAAGCCGCCGAAGCCGTGGGGAACGCCGGTGAAGAAGCAGAACAGCGCGGAATGATTGCTGATAAAAATATTACCAATACACCGCACCAATATATTTGTGTTGAAACAGAAGCTGCATTAAAATCACTTGCGGAGCAGTTACTAATTGCCACCGAAATTTGTTTTGATACAGAAACCACTGGAACCGATGCCAACAATGTAGAACTGGTAGGATTTAGTTTTTCAGAAAAACCAGGACAGGGTTATTATATTCCTTGCCCACCAGATGAGGCGGGTGCTAAAAAAATGCTTTCTTATTTTGACAAAGTATTTGCAAAACAAGACCTCGTACTAATTGGACAAAACATAAAATACGATTTACTGGTACTAAAATGGTATGGCGTAGTTCCTGCAAATAAACTTTTTGATACCATGCTGGCGCACTATGTAATTGAGCCAGAAGGCAGGCGCAGTATGGATTTACTCAGTGCTCAATATTTAGGATACGAGCCCGTACATATAGAAGCCCTCATTGGAAAAAAGGGAAAAAATCAGGGCAGTATGCGTGATGTGGCTGTAGAACAAATTACCGAATATGCTGCTGAAGACGCCGATATAACACTTCAATTAAAACAAGTTTTTGTTCCTTTATTAAAAGAAAAAGAAGTAGAGCGCGTTTTTGAAAATGTAGAAAATCCACTCGTGCGCGTACTTGCCGACATGGAATTTGAAGGCGTTAAAATTGATAACAACTTTTTAAACGAATACAGCAAATTATTAGAAGTAGACGCCAAGCAGTTTGAAGAAAATGTGTATGCAGCAGCAGGTGTTCGTTTTAATTTAGCATCACCCAAACAATTGGGTGAAGTTTTATTTGATAAATTAAAACTAGACCCTAAAGCAAAAAAAACAAAAACGGGTCAGTACGCTACCGGCGAAGACGTGCTTCTAAAATTATCCAACCAGCATAAAATTGTAGATGACATTTTAGGATTTAGAGAGCTTACTAAATTAAAATCTACGTATGTAGATGCGCTTCCGCTCATGATCAATCCAAAAACTGGACGCGTGCATACCAGTTATGCGCAGGCAGTGGCGGTAACGGGTCGTTTAAGTAGCACGAATCCCAATTTGCAAAACATTCCTATCCGAACGGCGCGCGGTAGAGAAATTAGAAAAGCCTTTATTCCGCGTGAGCCGGGTCGTATACTCATGAGTGCCGACTATTCTCAAATAGAACTGCGTATTGTAGCAGCTATTAGTGGTGACCCTAACATGTGCGCGGCTTTTAAAGCCGGTATTGACATCCATACCGCTACTGCTGCCAAGGTATATGGCGTAGAAGTAGCAGATGTAACCAAAGAAATGCGTTACAAAGCCAAGAGTGTCAACTTTGGAATCATTTATGGACAGGGCGCTTTTGGGCTTGCCGATAATTTGGGCATCTCCAGAACCGAGGCCAAAGAAATCATTGACAACTACAAAAAGGAGTTTCCAAATATCCAGGGTTATATGGACGAGCAAGTGGCTCTCGCCAAAGAAAAGGGTTATGTAGAAACCCTGATGGGCCGTAAACGCTGGTTAAAAGATATCAATAGTAGCAACTTTACCGTTCGGGGTTTTGCGGAAAGAAACGCCATCAATTCACCTATACAGGGTACGGCTGCAGATATGATTAAGTTAGCCATGATTAAAGTGCACGCTCAAATGGGTGCCGGCAACTGGGGGTCTAAAATGATTTTACAAGTACACGATGAACTTGTGTTTGACGCGGTCCCAGCAGAGGCGGATGCACTTGAAAAATTGATTATTGAATGTATGACTACCGCTTTACCTTTGCCAAACGGTGTTCCAGTAGAAGCAGAAGTGGGAAAAGGCAACAACTGGTTAGAAGCACATTAATATAAGGTAGTTATGGTGGCACAACTTTTATCATTTCGCTGGGATATTATGCCAGAAGCTTTTTTAAAAATTGGCTCTCGTTATTTTTTAGCGGCCGCCATTGCTTTTATTATTTTCTATGTTGTTTTTAAGCAACAGTTTTTCTATAAAAAAATTCAAAAGCGTTTTCCAAAAGTTCCAGACTATTTGCGTGAAGCAGGCTTTTCATTAAGCACTATGCTCATCTTTAGTTTTCTAATCATGCTATTAAATTCGTCACCGGTAGCAGAGCATACAACGCGTTATAAAGATATTAGTGAATATGGATGGGGCTATTATTTTTTAGCATTTCCCATCATGTTTATACTGCATGATTTTTATTTTTATTGGGTACACCGACTCATGCACCACAAAACACTTTTCAAATATGTGCACCTCGTGCACCACCGCTCAACCAACCCCTCTCCTTGGGCTGCGTATGCGTTTCATCCGATAGAATCGGTATTAGAACACGGCATTGTGGTACTGTTTTATTTTATCATGCCCATTCATATTACACAACTAGCGATTTTCTTTTTATTCTCGATTGTATATAATGTATACGGACACCTGGGCTACGAATTATATCCGACTGGATTTCATAAAACTAAAATTGGCAGATGGATTAACACGTCTACCAACCACAATCAGCACCATCAATATTTTACAGGTAATTACGGGCTCTATACACTTGTGTGGGACCGCCTCTTCAATACAATTCGCGCAGATTACGATGATCGTTTTGTAGACGCTACTACGCGCAGTAAATAAATTATTTTTTCTTGTAGATAGGAACCGTGCTACATGGTTCGCCAAACATAATAGACTTTGTAACAGGCCTTAGTTTGTTGGTAATGCTTACATACGCAGCTGCCGGAATTTTAATATCACCACAGCCTTTTACCACCACTCTTTTATCGGTGTAGTCTTCTGCGCTAATGGCTTCAATATTTTGAAGTAGTATCTTCTCTTGCAATGCCGCTTCTGTACCAAAAAACACCGTGTTGGCATAAGGTGCAAGCGCAGACGCTATAAGCATATACGCCCACATAGGAATGATTGCATCGGCAGAGCAGGTGATCGCAACATCCGCATTTTGATACTGCGTCCAATCGGTGGCTGTTAGCGCTGCTCTAAAATCTTTTTCTTTTAAAATGAGGCCCATAAATAAATGATCCTTCACGTCAAAAACCATGATAGGCCCAGCCGGATAATATTTTTCTAGGTCTAATGAAATTAAACCGCTCTCTTCTACTTTATTGATAATGGGTTCTGCCATAACAAAAAATTATCTGTTCATGCTCGCTAAAAACTCTTCGTTGTCTTTGGTACCACGCATGCGTTTTAATAGTTCGTTCATGGCTTCATCGGTATTCATATCGTTGATGAACAAACGTAAAATATTCATGCGGCCTAGCACTTCTTTATCAAGTAATAAATCATCTCTACGTGTAGAAGAACCCACTAAATCAATAGCAGGGAAGATACGCTTGTTGGCTAGTTTGCGATCAAGCTGTAATTCCATATTACCCGTACCTTTAAATTCTTCAAAGATTACTTCGTCCATTTTAGAACCGGTTTCAATTAACGCAGTTGCTAAAATAGTTAAGGAACCACCGTGCTCAATTTTACGCGCGGCACCAAAAAATTGTTTTGGTTTTAGAAGGGCATTCGCTTCCACACCACCACTTAAAACTTTACCACTACTTGGCGCTACGGTATTATGCGCACGTGCTAAACGTGTAATAGAATCTAATAAGATAACAACGTCATGACCGCACTCTACAAGTCGTTTTGCTTTTTGTAGTGCGATACTAGAAACCTTCACGTGTTTTTCTGCGGGCTCATCAAAAGTAGAAGCAATCACTTCTGCTCTTACGCTGCGCTCCATATCGGTTACTTCCTCTGGTCTTTCATCAATTAAAACCACCATCAAATAAACCTCTGGATGGTTTGCTGCGATTGCGTTTGCCACTTCTTTAAGAAGCATGGTTTTACCCACTTTTGGTTGCGCCACAATCAGTCCACGCTGACCTTTACCTATGGGGGTAAAGAGGTCAATAATACGCGTACTATAATTTGTTGGAGACGTAAACAGGTTTAGTTTTTCGTTGGGGAATAACGGCGTTAAATAATCAAATGGCACACGGTCACGCACTTCGTCCGGTCTTTTACCATTGATAAAATCAACTTTAATGAGTGCAAAATATTTCTCACCTTCTTTAGGAGGGCGAACAGCACCTTGTACGGTATCACCCGTTTTTAATCCAAATAATTTTATTTGTGAAGGAGAAACATACACATCATCTGGTGATGATAAATAATTGTAATCAGAAGAACGTAAAAAACCATACCCATCAGGCATCATTTCTAAAACGCCTTCGCCTTCAATCATTCCTTCAAACTCAATATTAAATACCGGTTCTTTTTTGTGTGGTCTTGGCGGGTGTTGACTAGGTGTTGTATTTTCTGGTGCCTGTGCTGCCTCTGCGTTTTCTGGTGCTTGAGCCGCGTCAGCATTTTCTGTTGCTGCTGCTAATACAGGTGCTTCTGTTTTTTCTGGACGCTCAGGTCTTGGATTTGCTTTTTTAATTGGTCTCGCCTTTTGCATTGGTGCAGCAGCTGGCACTTCTTCACTCATCACTTCTGCTTCTTCGGTACCATTACTCGTTTTTACGGTAACAGGCTTACGACCTTTTACGGGTGGCTTTTTCTTACCATCGTCTTTTGCAGACGCTTCACTTACCGCTTGGCTGTCTAGTATTTTATAGATGAGCGCTTGCTTGTCTAATTTTTTAAAACCTGTAATTTTTAAACCTTGTGCGATGTCTTGTAACACTGGTAACAAAAGATCGTTTAATTGTAAGATGTCGTACATAAATAATTTGAAAATGAAATACTCTAGAATTGAGTTTTGGAATAACTAAGAAAGGGTGATTTTTAAAATAATGGAAAGAAGATAACCTGATTTAAGCAACTGATGGCTCTTTTGGCTTTGTTTCCATTGCAATGTTAACACAAAAATCTCTAACACCCATAAAAATTGGCGTAAAAGTCATTTTTTAGCAGTACGGAACTATTCGTAAATTCTTAATAATGAACCCGATAAGGCTGTTTTGAAGGATTTAAGTGGTGCAGTAGCCGGTCCGTTTAAAACGGTACCAGCGGTATTAAAATTGGATCCGTGACCCGGGCAATAAAAGCGGTTGTTGTTGCCCTGGAACTCTAAGGTAACCGATTGGTGCGTGCACAAAGAACTCACCGCAATGAGCATGCCCGAAGTGGTTTTGGCAATAATCACATTATTTGCGGTATCTACATAAAAACCACCATTATTTTGGAGCACATTAAATGGAGAATTAGAAATGTTGATGGTAAAATCCACCGGTTTAGTGGGGTTGCTTGGATTGGGCGAACTTCCGCCACCTCCATCAGATTTTGTGCAAGACCCAAAACATCCCATTACAAGTAGCGCTGCGCCACTCATGCCCACTTGTTCGATAAAGTCTTTTCTTTCCATGGTGTGATTGTTTCGTGTATTCAATTTAACAAACTTTGGGATAGAATGTTTGCTTGTTCTTTAAACAAATTATCTTTGCAGCCACTATGTTTAATAAAAGAACAAAAATTAAGGCCCTTTTAACAGGCAGCCTTACTGGACAAAAAGTAACCGCCATGGGTTGGGTGCGCAGCTTTCGTAACAACCAGTTTATTGCCCTAAATGACGGTAGTACCAACCATAATATACAGGTAGTTGCCGAACTAGGTTTACTAGACGACGCTACTTTAAAGCGCATAACCACGGGTGCTTCCTTAAAAGTAGAAGGAACGCTGATTGAATCCTTGGGCAAGGGACAGTCGGTAGAAATAAAAGCAATTAGCGTAGAAATACTAGGTGATAGTGACGCGGAACAATATCCATTGCAACCTAAAAAACACAGCCTCGAGTTTTTAAGAGAGATTGCACACCTTCGTTTTAGAACCAACACATTCAGTGCTGTTTTTAGAATCAGACACGCACTCGCATTTGCAGTGCATCAATTTTTCAATGAAAAAGGTTTTGTGTATTTGCACACACCTATCATTACAGCAAGTGATGCAGAAGGTGCGGGTGAAATGTTTAGAGTTACCACGCTACCAATGGATGGCTCGGCACCAAAAACAGAAAATGGCGATATCGATTTTACCCAAGACTTTTTTGGCAAAAGCACTAACCTAACCGTGAGTGGTCAACTCGAAGGAGAGCTAGGCGCCATGGCGTTTTCAGAGATTTATACTTTTGGCCCAACCTTTAGAGCCGAAAATTCTAATACCACAAGACACCTCGCCGAGTTTTGGATGATTGAACCCGAGATGGCTTTTTGTGATATTGAAGACAATCAAAATTTAGCCGAAGAATTTATTCAGTATCTGATAAAATACGCAATGGAAAATTGCGCCGATGATTTGGCGTTTTTAGATCAACGTTTAGCAGAAGAAGAAAAACAAAAACCAACGAACGAAAGACAAGAGTTTGGTTTAATTGAAAAATTAAAATTTGTAACGGATAGTAAATTTGAGCGCATCACTTACACCGAAGCGATTGCAATTTTATTAGACTCACCGGCGTACAAGAAAAAGAAATTTAAATACGACGTAAGTTGGGGTATTGATATGCAAAGTGAGCACGAGCGTTACCTCGTGGAAAAACATTTTAAAAAGCCCGTAATTGTTACTGGATATCCAGCTGCTATTAAAGCGTTTTATATGCGCCTCAATGATGGTTGTGAGCCAGGCAAACAAACCGTTGCAGCCATGGATATTTTAGCGCCAGGTATTGGCGAAATTGTGGGTGGTTCACAAAGAGAAGAGCGCCTCGATAAATTAGTAGCGCGCATGGAAGAGATGCATATTCCTACACATGAAATGAGTTGGTATTTAGATACGCGCCGTTTTGGTACTGTTCCACACGCGGGTTTTGGTTTAGGATTTGAACGAATGGTGCAATTTGTTACCGGCATGGGTAATATCAGAGACGTGATCGCTTTTGCAAGAACGCCGAAGAATTGCGAATTTTAAAAAATATGGATTGAACTGTGGATTATATGTGAAATCCCCCTATTTTTGCTGCCCCGAATGGGAATGGTGCGGTAGCTCAGTCGGTAGAGCAAAGGACTGAAAATCCTTGTGTCGCCGGTTCGATCCCGGCCCACACCACAAAGCCTCAGTTTTAATTACTGGGGCTTTTTAATGCCCGGTTGTTTCCAAAATCACAATTTTCTTTACCGAATTGTAATTGTTTTACGCTGCACCGAATGGGCTGAAAAAATCCCAAGCGCGCCACCTTCTATATTGGACGGTGGATTAGACGGCGCTGTGCCACCACCGGGTCCTGCGCCAGATTGAAGGTTTAAACTATAATAATACGTATAGCTAGTGTTTGAAATGCATTGCATTTCTACAAAAACATTGTCACGTGGTTTGATTTTTAAATTATCGTCACCACCGCGTAATGGTCGTTGATTTACTTTTCCATTATTAAGGTTGTCATTGAACACATGAAAAGTAGGATCGATGGTGTCGTTGATTTTTTGAATAAATCGGTAACTGTTACCTAGTGTTACAGGATCAGCATATACTGGAATAACACTGTATCTAATTTCGCCATTAAAAGGGAAAGTATTAATACGCAAACTATCAAAATTAACTTTTAGTGGCATGGTAGCAGAAGCGGTATATTTTTTTTGATCTACCTCTACTTCAAGGTTGTAGGTGCCGCCTTCCATACCTTTTATTTTTTGTGTTTTATAAAGGCCGTTACTTACAAGTTGTAAACTGTCTTTAACACCGGCTTGATCCGTAATGATGACGCGGGCATTATTTACACCATTTATACGAGTTGGATTGTTAATGGTCGTAGATAAAGAGAGCTGCACAAAATAAGGCCCAGCCTGATCTGTAATGCTACCATCAATAACGAGCACGGGTTTGTTATCATCTAGTACTAAGGTAATTTCTTTGTCACAACCAATAAATATTATAGTAAAAAACACTACAATAAATAATATTTTTTTCATGCCTAAAATTTAAATTGATAGGTTACACTTGGCACCCATTTAAAAAGCGCGGTTCTGATAATTTGTGTTCTAGTAGGATCATTGGGATCGTCTTTAAAACTAATGCGGTACGCATTTTCTCTACCATAAACATTGTACAAACTAAAATTCCAAGAGCCGTGCATTCTTTTGGTTTTGTTTTTTTCATAGGTAGCACTAAAATCTAGACGGTGGTAGGCCGGCATACGATTTGCGTTTCTAGCCGCGTATTGATAGAGGGTTTGACCCTGTACATTATATTTTCCGGTAGGATATGTTACCGCATCGCCGGTATTGTACACAAACACACCAGATATAGACCAGCGCGCGTTAAGATCATAAATCCCTACTACCGATATATCATGTGTTCGATCCTGACGGGCATTGTACCAATTGTTCTCATTGATCCCTTCAATTTTTCTTTCTGTTTTAGAAAGCGTATAACCAATCCACCCAGTTAAGCGACCTTCTTTTTTCTTTAACAACAATTCAAGACCATAGGCTCTTCCAATACCATACAATAAAACACTTTCAACATCCGAAACCGTATTGATTTCGGCACCATCTTTATAGTCTATTTGATTTTGTAAGTGTTTGTAGTAGGCCTCTGTGGTAAATTCAAAATTGCTTTTAAATACTTTTGTTACATAGCCCACACTAATTTGATCTGCAATTTCTGGTTTAATATTATAAGAGTTGCCAATCCACTGATCGGAAGGGCTTGACGCCACCGAGTTACTTAATAAGTGTAAGTGTTGCACATTTCTGGCGTAGCCCGCTTTTATACTTTTTTCATCATCGATACGGAAGTTGGTGGTAATGCGGGGCTCTAGATTTGCATATGTTTTTCCAAAACTAGAAGGCGCAAGTTTTATAGACGAACTCACTACTCCATTTTGATAAATATTATACACATCACCGCCCATTAAAGTATACATCGATAAGCGCATACCATAATCAATGGTAAGTTGATTGGTGGCTTTATAATTGTTGGTGAGGTAAACTGCGTTTTCGAGACCATTTCTGCCTGTTTTAGCTACACTATTAATAACGGTACCTGTAAATGTACTAGGCCTAATGTTATGTAGTATAGTATTAAAACCAAAGCGGAGTGTGTTTTGGGTGTTGGTATATAAAGTATAATCTTGTTTAAGGTTAACGTCCTTAATTTCTGAATTGATATTAAAATTGGTTTCGCCATTTTTTAATTTCACATTGTAATTGTAGTCGCTGTAAATGAAAGAAGTATTTAAAAAGAGTTTATTGCTAATAATTTTGTTCCATCTGATGGTGCCGGTTTTATTGCCCCAGTCAATACCAAAGTCTTGCCCTAGGCCCAACTCATCTCTTCCAAAATAACCCGATACGTAAATTTTATTTTTTGCGTTGATTTGATAATTTGCTTTTGCATTTAAATCATAGAAATATAAAATGTTGTCTTTAAATTTTTCGGTCGCTTTTAAAAACACATCGGCATAGGTTCTTCTACCAGAAAGTATAAAAGAAGATTTATTTTTTTGAAGGGGCCCTTCAATACTCACTTTACTACTAATAAGTCCAATACCACCATTCACCGTATAGTCTTGGTTATTGCCTTCTTTCATTTTAACATCGAGTACCGATGAAAGCCTACCGCCGTATTGACTGGGGCTATTGCCTTTGATAATAGTCGCATCTTTAATGGCGTCACTATTAAAAGTGCTAAAAAATCCAAGTAGGTGCGTGGCATTGTAAACGGGCGCTTCGTCTAGTAAAATTAAATTTTGATCAGCACCACCACCACGTACAAAAAAACCGCTGTTGCCTTCGCCCGCCGATTTTACACCCGGTAACAATTGAATGGTTTTTAAAAGATCCTTTTCTCCAAAAATAACAGGCACTTTACTGATAGCCGCCATATTAATGGTTTCGGTACCCATTTGTGCCTTGGTTAAATTGTCGTTTTTTCGAGACGACTCCACCACCACTTCTTTTAGTACATTTTTTGTTTGTAAAGAAAAGTTGATGGTTATACTGCTGTCGAGTTTTATTTTTTGAACCAGTGTCTCATACCCCACTTGCGATACCATAACGGAGTAATTGCCCTTTGGTAGTGACAGTGAATAAAACCCGTACTCATTGGAGATAATACCAGCATTTGGTAATTCCTGGATACGAACCACGGCCTTAATTAAGGATTCGCCCGTTTGTTTGTCGCGTACACTTCCGCTAAGTACAAGGGTTGATTGTGCGCTTACCGAAGAGATCAATGAAAAAACCCCAATAATCAGGTTGAAAAAGCCTATTTTTTTTGCCATATACGATTGTTAAACAATAGAATCTCTAATTGGTTGAATAGTACAACAAATTTAAGATTGCTGCAAAACTAACTTCCGCATTACAAAGTATTGTAAAACAAACTGTTAAAAAAGCCAATACACTACCAGCCCTTTAATTCTCTAAGCGTAGTAACATGGGCTACATGATGTTTGCCATGCCATGTGTAAACGGCAAAGAAATCCCATAAACTTATTTCTACGTTATGGGTGGGATGGAAAAATTTTCTTTGCCACTGTTCATCTGTAAAACTATGGAGTAGGTCTGTCCATCTCTGGTGCAAGGCATTTAATAAGATGATTGAAACCGGGATGGGCGTATCTAATACATCTGATGTAAATGACCAATCGTTTTCACTGTAATCTTTAATGGTTGGTAGATCTTCTGTTATTGCCAATTTAAACACTATAAAAGCATTCATATGGCTATCCGCTAAATGGTGAACTAGTTGACGCACTGTCCATCCACCATCTCTATAAGGTGTATCTAGTTGTTCTTTATTTAAATCATTGACTGCTGCGTCTAGGTTTGTAGGAAATACTTTCATTTCTTGTAACCAACCATTTTTAGTGTCTTGGCTAAAAGGCTTGAATTCAAAATTTCCAATAGGATAACGAGGGTCTTTCATGTTAGAATAGATTTAAATAATCGATGCATTATCAATTGAGATAAAAATATGAATATTTAATTATAAAATATTCATTTAAATATCTTTTGATAACGATAAATTATTCTTTCCATTCTATAGGGATGGCAATTTCATTGGTTCTTGCAATCATTTGATAAGGTGCGTTGTACCCTAAAAACGTGTACTCGCCTGTTACTTTTATATTACGCTTCGAGAGTATTTGTAATATTTTGTTTTTGTACATCGTTATTTTTTCGTCGTTGGCGTAGCCGCCAAATGAAATTATTGCGGCGTATTGCGGAGCTGACTCATGAATGCGAATGCTCTCGTCATTGGGTTTAGGTAAATTACTTTCATTGTATTTTGTGGGCATTACAAAGCTCATTTCTGCGCCCTTTTCTGACATATTCATTCGAACAGGAGCTGTCATGGCAATGCTCTCGTTTTCTTTGTTGCCGCCAAATATAAATCGGGCTAGTTTTCCAAAACCGCTATTAGCCACTGATTTGTAGTTTGTGGCACTCGAATAAACGGTGGCCATGGTTGCGGCGGGATAATATCTTATTTCAAGCTCGTCATCCTTTAATACGGTCCTATATTTTTGCTTTTCTGTTTTAACTGCATTATTGGTTATAAAAGATTGCAAAATAATATAAATGGCGCCCAGTCCTAAAAAAATGTATAAAGCTTTCATGTTCTTGTTTAATAGTATAACAATACATACTTGAATAGGTTCAAAAAGGGCAAAATCACATATGTCAATAGGTTATTAACCCATTTAATTTAATACTATATTTAGGGCAGATCTTGTGTAACTAGTGTGAAGATGATAAAAAAAATTGTAACCAACTTAACCTTTTGGGTATTATTTGCTATCACATCTGGGATACTCGTAGGACATTTTTTTCCTGCAACAGGTGTGGCCATGCAACCCTTAGGTAAATATTTTATTGACGTTATTAAACTTTTTATCAATCCTATTATTTTACTGACCATTGTAACCGGTATTTGTGGGATGGGGGATTTAAAAAAAGTAGGAAAAGTGGGCGGCAAGGCCCTCTTATATTTCGAAATCATTACCACTATTGCTTTATTAATTGGCATTGGCG
Organism: uncultured Bacteroidota bacterium; assembly: GCA_903958045.1. Lineage (GTDB taxonomy): Bacteria > Bacteroidota > Bacteroidia > Chitinophagales > Chitinophagaceae > Sediminibacterium. The sequence continues at coordinate 91,635 of CAJBRT010000190.1, forward strand.
TTGGCTATTTGTTAGAGCCAGGTGCATCTGTTAATACCAGTATTGTAGCCAAAGGAGATATTTCTAAATACAGTAGTGGTAATGTTTCTATTTCATGGGTTCAGTTTTTTAAAGATAATTTGACGATTCAAGTTTTACTTTTTGCAATCATAGCCGGTATAATCATTAGTAAATTAAAATACAAGGAAGCTATTTTACCTAAGGTGTACTGGATGTCAAAATATGTTTTTAGGGGACTGCACTTGGTTATGAAACTAGCGCCCATTGGGGCTTTTGGCGGTATGGCGTACACGATTGGTAAATATGGTGTAGCAACATTACTGCCCTTAGGAAAACTCATGGCATGTGTTTATATCACCATGGCATTGTTTATTTTTCTGATGCTTGGCGCCGTGCTTCGTTATTATAAAATAAGTATTTGGAAATATTTAGGATTCATTAAAAATGAATTACTCATTGTGTTAGGTACTTCTTCTTCCGAAGCTGCCATGCCATCACTTATGGAAAAATTAGAACATATGGGTTGCCACAAATCTGTGGTGGGACTTGTGGTTCCTGCTGGCTATTCATTTAATTTAGACGGCACGTCTATTTATTTATCTATGGCCATTATATTTTTGGCTCAGGTTTTTCATATTCAACTCAGTTTGGAGCAAATCATTACCATCATTGGTATTTTAATGGTAACTTCTAAGGGTGCTGCTGGCGTAACGGGCAGTGGGTTTATTATTCTGGCTTCTACCTTAACCGCCACAAAAGTAATTCCAATAGAAGGGCTGGCCTTACTGCTAGGTGTAGACCGCTTTATGTCTGAGGCAAGGGCCATTACTAATTTTATTGGCAACGGCGTTGCTGCTATTTTTATTTCTAATAACGAAAAAATGTTTGATCGATCAAGGATGTATAAGGCCTTTGGTATGCATAAAAACGAACATTAGTGCCTACTATTTGTTACTTTACATACCTATGATTGGACACCGTTTTATCAATTTTGTACCTGGCGAAAACTCAAAATCTAAATTTGAGCAGATGCTTGACATCTTTACCCAGCTATTAAATTACACGAGTGGCGATGCCACAGAGGCGCTAGACTGGCTCAATCAACTTGACCGCACCCATAAATTTACAGATGACGAATACGGTGTGGGCGATTTTATTGAAGACCTCAAGCAAAACGGATACTTAAAAGAAAACCCACAAGACGGTAAGTTTGCCATCACTGCAAAAACAGAACAAACCATTCGTCAAAAAAGTTTAGAGGAAATTTTTGGGAAGTTAAAAAAAGGCAAACAAGGAAACCATAGCACCACCAAAGCTGGACCTACCGGTGATATCAATTCAGACACCCGCTCTTTTCAGTTTGGTGATCTAATGGAACAAATAGATTTTACGGAGAGCATTAAAAACGCACAAATAAATAGAGGTGTCGATTCTTTTTCGATGCACGAAGATGATTTAGTAATTAGAGAAGCGGATTTTAAAACGCAAACGTCTACGGTGCTCATGATTGATATTTCGCACTCGATGATTTTGTATGGTGAGGATAGAATTACGCCAGCAAAAAAAGTGGCCATGGCGCTTTGCGAACTGATCACCAAAAAATATCCAAAAGACACCATCGATATTGTAGTATTTGGTAATGATGCTTGGCAGGTAGAAATTAAAGATCTGCCCTATTTACAAGTAGGACCCTACCATACCAATACTGTTGCTGGGCTTGAGTTAGCGATGGATATACTACGCAAACGCAAAACGTCTAACAAGCAAATATTTATGATTACGGATGGTAAACCAACATGTTTAAAAATTGGTGGCCGCTATTATAAAAACAGTTTTGGACTAGACCGTAAAGTGGTGAACCGTTGTATTAACCTTGCAGCACAGTGTAAGAAATTAAAAATTCCGATTACAACATTTATGATTGCATCGGATCCGTATTTACAAAAGTTTGTAGAAGAGTTTACAGAAATGAATAATGGTAAAGCCTATTTTGCGTCACTTGACAATTTGGGAAGTTTTATTTTTAATGATTTTGAAAGTGGCAAAAGAAAAACATTGTATTAATTATGAGTAAGAAAATCGA
>CAJBRT010000191.1 GCA_903958045.1 uncultured Bacteroidota bacterium
AAGAACAGATTTACCAGCTATCAAATTCTGGAATGATGATGCAACGCCAACAAACGTAGCTCCGCCTACAAGATGGGCGTATCCTTCTTCAGAAAACGTATATAACAAAGCGAACTACGCTGCTGTTAGCGCTAATGATAAAGCAACTAATAAAATTTTCTGGGATAAGTAATTGATCTACGAAAATTTTTACGCATAAAAATAGCCGCTCGTAAGAGCGGCTATTTTTTTTATAGCAATATGCGTGTTACGTCAGTGATTGTGGTGAGAGAGATTGTTGCGACAGAGATTGTTGCGACAGCGATTGAACAAAAAATTTGTAGCTTGTTTATTTATCAAACTGCACTCTAAATGCTTTTGGGCAACAGTTTTTTGTTTCTTTAAATAGTTTATTAAAATTAGAAACTGACTTATAGCCGCATGCATAGGCTACTTCCGAAATGCTCCAGTCTGTTTCAATTAAATATTTGCAAGCTTGTGCAATGCGCATGTCATTTAGATATTCAACAAATTTTTTCTTGTTGCGTTTTTTAAATAATCTGCAAAAAGATTGTGGCGTTAAATTAGCAAGCTCTGCCACTTGATTTAAAGAAATAGGTTGTTTAAAATTTTCATGCACATATTTATATACACTGGCTAGCCGATCCGTGCCATCTTTGCTTACTGGTTTAGTATAGCCTTCGGTAGTGATGAGTTCGTTGTCTTTTGCGGTAGAAATTAAATGCAGCACTTCAAAAAGTCCAATAACGCGCTCAAAATCTTTTTGCGCAACCATCTTTTCTAATTTAGCACCAATTTTTTTTCTAGTATCGTCCCCTATTTTAATACCTCTTTTTGCTTTTTCAAACAAGGCTTTGATGTTACTGGCTTCATCTAATTCGTAAAAATCAGATCCAAATAGATTTTTATTAAAGTACACCACGATGGCCTTGGCTTTATGATTTTGTTGCCCATTGTAATAGGTTTCGTCATTGAGCCATACATGTGGAAGGTTTTCACCAATAAACACCATGTCATCTTCCTTAAATGCCTCTATTTTATCACCAATAATGCGCTTTCCATGGCTCTCTTTTACCCAAACAAGTTCTAACTCGGGGTGGGCATGGAAGGGAGCCATAAATTGTGGCTCATCTCTTTCTAACACAGAAATATAACTATTGGGGCTCTGTGTTATTTGTGTTTGAAGCAGTTTCATATAAAAGGCGTTCAGTGTGAATCAATGAAAATTATCCTTACTAGCAAATCGTAGTTAAATCTACCTCTATTTTAACAATAAAAATTATTAAATTTTAACTATAAATTCCTTAATATTAACAAGATTAAAAAATAAATTTAACGATTTGTATCAGTTATTTTTATGAATTTGCAATCACTCGTAACCCATTTCAGCATATGCGGGCTCTTCACATTAAATTGTATTGAAAATATGAAGCAAAGATTATTGTTGGTAGGCAGTTTTATTTTTTTTACGCTCGCTTCTATTGGTCAGCCAATATTTGAAGCGCCTAGGTGCGGAGCCGAAATGTTCCAACAAATACTTCGTAAAGACCCCCTCTTCGTTTCCAACGAAAAGATAATGAATGAAAAAATTAGAGCGTGGGTGCTTCAAGCATCAGGACAAAAAACTATAAGCATCTCAGTCAATAACGTAGGCAATAATAATGTAGTGGTTG
>CAJBRT010000192.1 GCA_903958045.1 uncultured Bacteroidota bacterium
ATCAGCAATATTATAAATACCAGATAAAATAACATCATTCTCTATTAATTCTCTAATTACAAAACAAAGATTTTCAATACTACAAAATGATCTTTTATTTTCAAACGCGCCAAGCGGCCATGGAAATCCCAAATTCACAATTTTATATAATAAATTTAAATTGCCTTTATTTCCAGGACCATGAATCATAGCTGGTCTTAAAATATATATTCTTTTGCCAATAGGGATTTCTTTACTTAAAATATATTGTTCAGCAAGTAATTTACTTTTCCCATAATGAGTAATTGGATTAGGTATATACTCTTCAGTTAATTCACTTTCTAAAACGTCAGCAACTGCTTTAACTGAGCTTAATGTGATGAACACTTGTGCACTAGAATTAAGAAATGAATCAAATATTTTTTTTGTTAATTCTGTATTTACATTATAATATTCTTGCGCATTACTTGTATTCTTTATATCATGTGCCTTACCTGCTAGGTGTAATACTATATTTTGTTTAATTATTGGATGTTCTTCTCTTGAAAATTTAAAAATTTCATATTTTGAATTGAAATATTTTAACATATTTTTTCCAACGAAGCCAGTCGATCCAGTTATAAATATACTTTTCACTATAAATTTTCAAATAATTTCAAATAACTTCCAACAACTTTATCTTTAGTATAAAATCTTTGGATTTCATCAAATCCATTTTTAGCCAATTCATTTTTTTTACTCTCGTTATTTACTAACTCAGAAATAGCTTGAATAAATTCTTCATTCCTATTTTTTGAAATCAATATTGAGCAATTCAAGTCTTTTAAAAAACTGTACAATGGAGTGTTTTCACTGGTAATGACAATCATCGGTTTTGAACAGGCCATAATAGTATAAACTTTTGAAGGAAAGCCTTCTTGTTCCATTTCTTTACTAATTGAAATAAAGTGAATATTGGCAAATGAGTTAATCTTAGGCATTAATTCTCTATCTTGATATGGTAACACTTTTATATTACTTAATTTATGTTCATCGATTTCTTTAATTAAATACTCTTTTTTCACTCCCTCTCCTATTATCCAAAATTCGATATTTGTACCAATTAATTTTTTTGCGGCGTATAAAATAGGTTCCCAATCCTGATAAAACCCTATATTACCTGCATATAATATTCTGAATTTTTTGGAATCTTTTTTAAATGGATAGGGCAAATCAAATTCATCTTTCAAAGGCTTATACAAAGATGTATCTACAAAATTAGAGATGATTTTAAGCTTACTTTTATCGTTGAACCTATTAATTATTTTATCATAAAATAATTGATCAATCGTAATAACAGCAGCAGCTTTGTCATAAACATATTTTTCTAGCCATTTTAATGATTTGATGATAGTACTGGATTTTAATCCCCCATTTTTTATTAATAAATCAGGATATATTTCTTGAACATTATATATAAATTTAGCTCTATTCTTTTTTGCAATTATTATTGAAACTAGTCCGATACTTAAGGGTGGTGAAGGACTTAATACAAAATTTACACTTTTTATAGAAAGCCCTATAATTAGAGATAAAAAATGCCAATATATAAAAGATAGAATTCTAACAAAAGTGTTTTTATATTTTTTAAGGGGGATATGAATTATACGAATTCCATTAAAATTACTTACATAGTATATGCCAAATATTTTGCTTTTTAATGGCTGTTTTATCAAAGCACTCTCTATTAAATTATAATGCGGAGTAGTTGTTAAAACCACAACTTCATATCCGGCATTTTTAAAACCTAATGCTATATCATTATACAAATAAGCAGTAGATACACCATCCGGACTAAATACAATTGAATGTATTAAAAGCTTCCTTCTGTTCATTCGTTCCAAACAGTCCTTTTGATATAATCTACATAACTAATGATAATTCTTACTACCTTCTCAGATACATTAGGCATTGAATAATCAGTTACTTTTCTAAGCGTTCTTGACTCCCCTCTCTGTTGAGCATCCAGGGTTATTAAACCTTGCATTATTCTCACAGGATTTAGTCCAACCATCATAACAGAAGTCTCCTCCATTGCTTCAGGTCTTTCATGCGCCTGTCGAATATTTACAGCTGGGAAGTTTAATATTGAAGACTCTTCTGATATTGTACCACTATCTGACAAAACTGCTTTTGCATTCATCTGCAGTGCATTGTAATCATTAAATCCTAATGGTTTTAAAAGTTGAATATTCTTATGTAATATAATTCCTTTATCATCGATCATTTTTCTAGTTCTAGGATGTGTACTTATAATAATTGGGTAATTATATTTTTCTGCAATCAAATTCAAGCTATTTACAAGACCTGTAAAATTTGATTCGTTATTTATATTTTCTTCCCTGTGTGCAGAAACAACAAAATATTTATACTGTTCAAGGTCTAATCTAGTTAATACATCAGAACTTTTTATAGAAACAAGATAGTGATTTAAAACCTCAAACATAGGGGAACCTGTCTTGATTATTCTGTCCGCAGATAATCCTTCACGCAAAAGGTATTCTCTTGCAATATCACTATATGTCAAATTAATATCTGAAATATGGTCAACAATTTTACGATTGGTTTCCTCAGGAACACGTTGATCAAAACATCTATTTCCTGCTTCCATATGGAAAATCGGTATGTGTCTTTTTTTAGCGGGTATTGCACACAAACAACTATTAGTATCACCTAATACTAAAAACGCGTCAGGTTTTATTTTTTCTAATAGAGGATCAATATTAATGAGAATTTTTCCAATAGTTTCAGTTGCTGTTACTCCAGCTGCATTCAAAAAATAGTCAGGTTTACGGATTTGTAAATCGTCAAAAAATATTTGGTTTAATTCATAATCATAATTTTGTCCTGTATGCACAATAATATGCTCAATTGCTTTTGAATTATCAAGCGCAATCATTACTCTAGATAATCTAATAATTTCAGGCCTTGTACCTATTACTGTCATAACTTTTAAACGCTCGTTCATTTTTTTCTATTTTTAAACATGTTCAAAATAGGTATCTGGATCATTGGTATTATAAAACTCATTAATCCAAAATATTGTATAAAGTTCTTGGTCTCCGATATTTTTAATATTATGTATATACCAAATTGGTATATCAACATAAGAAGGATCTTCCCCGGATAAAAAAATATTAAATATTTCTGATGTTCCCTTTTTTCTTAACTGGATTAATGCTTTTCCTTTAATTACTGAAAATCTTTCAATTTTTCTTGTATGAAAATGATTTCCTCTTGTTGCGCCTATTTTAGTGGAAGAAAAAGACACCTGGCCTCCACTTTCTAATTTTATGATTTCAACAAAATTTCCTCTTTCATCCACGTTATTTTTATACTTTATTGGGTATAATTTGTTTAAGTCGAAATAAGATCTAAATGTATTAAATAAGTTAATCTCAAATTGATTATTAAAAAAAGGAATTTGCCCATTCTCAAAATATATTTTTTTATAACTAATGAGCAAATTAAGTATTTCAGAAACTTTATATGTATCTGTATGAATTATTGTTACTTTATCATTAGTTTCAGTATTAAATAATTCTATAATTTGTTGAACTAAGTCATTTATGTAAATCAGATTAAGCGTAGCATCTAATTCAATTATTGGTGACTCATTTTTTACTATCTGATGACAAAATGTTGCTATAACTGAGTTATAATAGGGAACACCAAATGCACCAAAAACATTTGGTATTATTAACCCATGGAATGATCCACCAGATTCATTTGCCCAGTTAGAAAATAAAATCCTAGAAGATTTTTTGGAGTTTCCAAATATATTATTTCTTTCTTCTTGAATAGAAGATGAGAATATTATTTGACCTTTATAATCATTTCTTACACAGGAATCAATGATTTTTTTAGTTAAACTTTTATTGGTGTCATATATCAAATTATCATCGCTATGACGATTAAGGCCTGCTAGATGAACAACGATATCACAATTTGAAATAAATTCATCTAAATGATTATTATCATTAAACCAATCTCTTTTAAATTCTATCAATTCAAATTTTTCAGATTGCAATTCTAAAAATCGGCATAAATGCCAACCTATAAAACCATTTGATCCTGTTACACCAACTTTAATCATAATTAATACGGATATTGGATAGCATCAACTTCACCAAGTATATCTCTTCTTATAATGGGAAGTTTTAATAGTAATTTTTTCATTCCATCTATATCTAATATAGAAGTATTATGAGAGTGGTACTCATTCAAATTTGAAACATCTGGCATACCCTCAGAAAAATACTGTTCATAATTTAAATCCCTATTATCTGCAGGGATTCTATAATACTCACCAAGATTTTCCGCCTTAATCATATCTTCTCTATTTACTAATGTTTCATACAATTTTTCACCATGTCTCGTGCCGATAACTTTAATCTCACTTGAAGATTTATATAATTCGATTAAGGCCTGCGCTAAAGTACCAACAGTTGCAGAAGGGGCTTTTTGGACAAATAAATCACCTTGATTAGCGTGCTCAAAAGCATAAAGTACTAAATCAACAGCATCTTCTAATGTCATCATAAAGCGAGTCATGTTGGGATCCGTTAGAGTCAACGCTCTATTTTCTTTGATTTGTTCTATGAATAAAGGTATTACCGAACCTCTAGAGGCCATAGATCGG
>CAJBRT010000193.1 GCA_903958045.1 uncultured Bacteroidota bacterium
AACTTGATACAATCAATCCTTCAATTAACAAATGCGGAATAAATTCCATGAGGTAGCGGTCTTTAAAAGTACCTGGCTCACTCTCATCGGCATTACACACGAGGTGACGTGGTACACCCTCAGGCTTTGCAATAAAACTCCATTTCATGCCGGCAGGAAAACCCGCTCCACCTCTACCACGCAAGCCACTTTTTTTAACCTCTTCCACAATACTTTCGGGATTCATTTGCCTCAGCGCTTTTTCTACGCTTTGGTAACCACCTTCGCGTCTATACACGTCAAAACCTCTGATACCCTCAACATGTGCTTTTGCTAATAATAATTTTACACTCATATATTTCTAGTTGAGTACGCCTGCATTTTTTCTGCATTCGTCAATGATAGCGTCTACTTTTTCTTTGGTTAAATGTTCACGGTAATGTTTACCAAGTTGCATCATAGGTGCATAACCACATGCACCTAAACACTCTACTGTTTTTAAAGTAAATAAACCATCCGCGGTTGTTTGACCTGGTTGAATACCCAAAGTTTTTTCGATGTAAGCGATGATGTCATCACTGCCACGAAGCATACAAGGTCCTGTCTGACAAACTTCAAACATATATTTACCAACTGGCTTTGTATTGTACATACTATAAAAAGTAGCTACTTCATATACTTCTATTGGTGTGATTTGTAACAACTCCGCTACATAATCCATGGTTTCACTACTTAACCAGCCACCAAAACTATCCTGTGCTAAATGCAATACAGGTAGTAAGGCGCTCTTCTGCTTTCCTGCTGGGTAACGGGCTACAAGCCTGTTAAACTCTGTTAATTGTGCTTCAGAAAATTTTACCATTGTTACTATATTTTATGCGTCTAACTCGCCCGCAATTAAATTAAGACTACTCATTGTTACAATCGCATCACTTAACATGCCGCCTGTAATTAATTCTGGGTAGGCTTGATAATAAATGAAACAAGGTCTTCTAAAATGAAGACGGAATGGTGTTCTACCACCATCGCTTACCAAATAAAAACCAAGCTCACCGTTACCACCTTCTACGGCGTTGTAAATTTCACCCTTAGGCATTTCCACTTCTCCCATTACAATTTTGAAATGCCAAATCAAAGATTCCATTTTGGTATACACGTCTTCTTTTTTAGGAAGGTAGTATTCTGGAACATCGGCATGGAAAATTTCGGCGTCGGTGCCTTTAAATTCCTGTACTTTTTTATAGGCCTGCTCGATAATGCTTAAGCTCTGCCACATTTCCTGGTTACGCACCAAAAAGCGGTCGTAATTATCACCTGTTTTTCCTACTGGTATGGTGAAATCAAAATCTTGATAACTGCTATACGGTTGATGCACACGTACATCATAGTCTACACCAGCAGCTCTTAAATTAGGTCCTGTAAAACCATAGTTTAATGCACGCTCTGCACTGATGGCGCCACCACCAATGGTTCGCTCCATAAAAATTCTATTGCGCGCAAATAGGTTTTCAAATTCTTTTAAAACTTTTGGATATTCTTTTAAGAATTTTTCGAGTTTTTCAAACGCTGTATTTGTGAAATTCCTTTCAAAACCGCCAATACGCCCAATATTAGTAGTAAGGCGGGACCCACATACTTCTTCATATATTTCATAGATTAATTCACGGTATTGCATCACATACAAGAAACCCGTATAGGCACCTGTATCCACACCCACAATAGAATTACAAATTAAGTGATCCGAAATACGCGCAAGCTCCATAATAATTACGCGCAAATAATCAACACGCTTTGGCGTTTGTACGCCTAAAAATTTTTCGCAGGTTAAATGCCATCCCATATTATTGATAGGACTACTGCAATAATTTAAACGGTCGGTAATAGGGGTGATTTGATAGAGGGGTCTGCGCTCCGCTAATTTTTCAAATGCGCGGTGGATATAACCTACGGTTTGCTCTGTAGAAACAATACGCTCTCCATCAAGTTCCATAATGTTTTGGAACACACCATGCGTTGCAGGGTGCGTAGGACCTACGTTTAAGGTAGT
>CAJBRT010000194.1 GCA_903958045.1 uncultured Bacteroidota bacterium
ATATCACAAGCTTCGATGCTATAAAACCAACCTCTCCAAAACCAATCTAAGTCTACAGCACTTGCATCTTCCATGGTTCTAAATAAATCGGCAGGTGTTGGATGTTTAAATGCCCAACGTCTTGCATATTCTCTAAATGCAAAATCAAATAGCTCTCTACCCATAATGGTTTCACGTAAAATATTTAACCCAGTACCTGGCTTAGAATATGCATTAGGCCCAAACTGAATAATGTTTTCACTGTTGGTCATGATCGGCTCTAACTGATCTTTAGGCGCTTTCATATAATCAACAATACCAAAAGCAGGTCCTCTACGAGAAGGGTATTTATTATCAAATAATTCTTCGGTTAAATATTCAACAAAAGTATTTAAACCTTCATCCATCCAAGACCACTGACGCTCATCAGAGTTCACAATCATTGGGAAGAAATTATGACCTACTTCATGAATGATAACGCCTATCATACCAAGCTTTGTTGCTTCGCTGTAAGTGCCATCTTTGTTGGTACGACCATTGTTAAAACAAATCATTGGATATTCCATACCATTAGAAGCTTCAATACTTTGTGCAACAGGATATGGATAAGGAATAGAAAATTTAGAATAAGAGCGAATGGTATGTGCAACTACTTTAGTAGAATATCTTCTCCATAAGTTATAGGCCTCTTTTGGATAGCCACTCATACACATTACTTTCTTGCCTTCTACATAAGTTGGCATGGCATCAAAAACAAATTTACGGCTCGCTGTCCAAGCAAAGTCACGCACATTGTCTGCTTTAAATACCCAAGTTTTTTTAGCAGTGCTTTTTTGCTTCTCTGCATTTTTTGCTTCCTCAAGCGTTACTACTTCAACTACATCTTTTGCAGTTTGCGCAGTCTTCCAACGTGCCAACTGTGCGGGTGTTAAAACTTGTGTATAGTTTTGACACTCTCCTGTTCCCATAATAACATGGTCTGCTGGTGCAGTGATAGACACATTGTAATTACCAAAGGTTAAAGCAAATTCGCCTCTACCGGTAAATTGGTGGTTTTGCCATCCCTGAAAATCAGAGTATACGCAAAGTCTTGGGAACCACTGAGCCATGGTAAACACACTGTTACCATCTTCTGGAAACAATTCATAACCACCTCTGCCTCTAAATACCATACGATCAGAAATTTTGTAAGACCATGTGATATTGAAAACAAATTTTTGACCTGGTAATAATGTGGTAGGTAAATCAACACGCATCATTGTTTGGTTGATGGTGTATTTTAAAGCCTTACCAGTAGCATCTGTAATTTTAGAAATGATATGACCATAGCCATTGTCTTTTTTTGCATCTTCCAACGCTGCAATTGAAGATTGAGAAACTTGACGTAAAGAACTTCCGTCCTGAAAATCAGCTTTGTTTACGGTGCTATGCTCATTTTCGTCCAGCTGTAACCATAAATAGGTTAATGCATCCGGAGAGTTGTTAAAATACGTAATGGTTTCACTTCCTTTTAATAAAAGGTTAGCCTCATCGAGCTCACACTTGATGTTATAATCGGCGCGTTGTTGCCAGTATTTTGGTCCTGGCGCACCACTCGCTGTACGATACTCGTTTGGCGTAGATAAAATAGTTCCTAACTGCTCAAACTTATTTCCGTGGTTTGAAGTTGGGTTGTTTTGAATGTTTTGCGCAAATGATACGGTGCTCACTGCAACAAACATTAAAAATGCAAAAAATTGCTTCATAGCATAATGGATTAAAGATGAAAATACCGCTCAATGGCCATTTGAAGAGAAACTGCGAGAATGCCACCACTGACAATCAAAATAAAATCTCTTCGAGGGGCCTTTAAAAGCGTTACGAATATAAATGAAATAACTAAAATAGCCATAACAATCAGTATTTGGCCTATTTCAAGCCCCAAATTAAAGGCTAGTAAGGCTGGGGCTATATTTTGCTGCAATCCCAACAAGCTTTTTAGGTAAAAGCTAAATCCTAACCCGTGAATAAGGCCAAAAAATAGGGCAAAAAAGTAAATAACCGGAAACCTTGTCTTAAAGCTAAACTTTTTGACAAACATATTACTAATTGATGTAATAAGTATAGTCACGGGAATTAGAAATTCGATCCAATTAGTGGAGAAATCAAGGTAATTGAAAACACTCAAAACAAGGGTGATGGAGTGCCCAATGGTAAAGGCTGTGATCAGTATCAGCCATTTTTTCCAATCAGAAAATTGATAACGGATACATAAAGCAGCCACAAATAAAATATGATCCATACCAGACAAATTGGCGATATGATTGAATCCTATTTGGGCATACATCCAAAACTCATGCATAAAAATCAAATTTTAGTTAGACATTTGTTGTCAAGATCAGGATACTATGGTAAATATACTAATTCATTGGACGCTCACCGGACTTCTAGCCATATTACATCCCTTTTTCGTATCCGTTATAGATATCACCCACAACCCCAAAGAACGTAGTATCGAAATGAGTGTGCGCATTTTTAATGAAGACTTAGAAAAAACACTTCAAAAATATACGACTACCAAAATTGATATACTACAACCCACCAACCGAGAATTTGTAAATGAAGAAATTCAAAAATACGTTTATAAACACCTAACGGTTATTGTTAATGGCAAACCCATTGGTTATAAAATCATTGGCTTTGAACAACAAAAAGAAAGTACCTGGTGCTATTTTGAAGCACAAAATATAAATAGTGCCAACACAGTGGGCATCGACTGCGATATACTTTACGACCTAGAAAATACCCAAGTAAATATCATACACGTTAAAAGTAAAGGCACAGAAAAAACGTACAAATTAGACTACCCCAACAAAACAGCTAACTTTGTATTTTAATCAATCCTCTTCTGTGAGGGTTACGAGTATTTTATCAATACGGTGCTGGTCCATATCTACAATCTCAAACGTAAAAGTTTTCCAAGTTAATGTTTCTCCGGTTTTAGGAATTTTTTCCAACGAATGAATGATAAATCCTGCTAGTGTATCAAATTCTTGATCCCCTTGGAGCATAAATTCTGTTTTATCAAAATAACTTAAAAAATCATAAAACGGAAGCTGTGCGTCAATTAAATAAGTACCATCAGCTCTTTTTAATATTTCATAATCATGATCTTCCTCTTGAGGTATATCTCCAACAATTGCTTCTAGGATGTCATTGAGTGTAATCAACCCCTCAATTGAACCATATTCATTAACAATAAAACAGTGGTGTATTTTGGATTGCTTGAAACTTTCTAGCACCTGATAAGCCGAGTTATTTTCAGGAACATATTTTGCATCTTTTGCAATATCACTAACCAGTTGTGAGCCATCCGCTACAAATAAATCTTTAAGTGATACCACGCCTTTAATTTGATCAATACTACCCTCGCAAACGGGATACATCGAATGCATATTTTCAGGCATTTGCGCCCTCACTTCTGCAATTGTTTTGGTTGATTCTAACCACAAAATATCACTTCGATGTGTCATGAGCGATGTGATATTTCGATCACTCAAATGAAATACACGCTCAATAATTTCCTGCTCCGCTTCCTCGATGGTTCCCTGCTCAGTACCTTCACTAATAATCGCTTTAATTTCTTCTTCAGTAACTTGATTGTCATTGGGCTTCATCCGCAAAATGCGCATGATTAAATGAGACGAAGCGCTTAACAACCATATAAAGGGATACATGATAAATGTAACCGTTTGCATCACTACCGACACTGATTTTGCAATCCCTTCTGGATTACTGAGACCAATACGCTTTGGAACGAGTTCGCCAAGTACGAGAGAAACATAGGTTAATAGGATAACAATAATAAGTGTTGCAATTGTTTCTGCATAAGCTGCAATGACTGCAAATTGGGTAAGCCAATTTTGAAGTGGCTCTTTAAAAGTGCCCCCCGAATAAATACCTGTTAAAACTCCAACAAGTGTGATACCTATTTGAATGGTTGACAAAAAAGTATCCGGATGATTGGCCAATGTAAGCGCTCTTTTGGCATCTGCATCACCTTTATCTGCCTGTGCTTCTAACCTGGCTTTCCTGGCAGAAACAAGCGCTATTTCGGCCATCGAAAAGAACCCGTTGATAAGAATCAGTCCTAAAATAATAAATATCTCTGTCATGAATAAAGTATCGTTTGGTGTAGCTCTACTTTGCCAAAGCTACAATAATATAAGGGGTTACCTCTTTATCTCTTGTGGCCGGATTTAAAAATGGCAGTGTAAGCATACTTACGCCAAAGTAAGCGTTTTGATGTAATATACGAGATGCTGGGAATTTTTGTTGCAATGCGGGGTAACTAGATGCCTTAGTGATAAGTATTTGCTGCGGCTTTAACAGGGTACTATCAAAAATTCGCTCAAAAGAATGATTGCCATAAAAGTGCAGCGCCCTACTTTCATCAATCTCATACAAGAATACATCCTTTTTGGACAACTTATTTTGATTGATAAATGATGCCGCCGAAACACCAAGTTCATACTGTAAAAGCCTCGGATAAAAAGATGTGTTTAATATAAAATTAACGCCCAAAATGGTATACAGGGCTAGCGAAATAAATTTTGGGGTTTTCGTTTGTTTAAAAAGCAAAAGAAAAAAGTAATAACCTGCTCCAATAATAGCGAACAGTTTAACATACAGAGGCGTGCCTGTAAATACCAAAAATACAATTCCTATAATGGCCGCCCATAAAACAGAAAATATAAAAGCATGAAAAATGAGGAGTATTTTTTGAAGCTTATAAAAGCTTTGCGAAAAATAAATTTGATGCAAGCCTTTTGCCGTAACAACTGCAGCAAGTGGCAGCACTACAAAAATATAATGTGGAAGCTGTGCCTGACTTCTAGCAAGCATACAATACGTAGCAATGAATCCGCCAGCAGCAATAAACTCCTGATTAGTGTGTAGTTTACCGTTCGTTTTTATAAGGTCGAAAACGGATAACAATAGCGCAATTAAAAAAATAAATATCCATGGTAAAAAACTCCAAAGCATATTTTCTAATAGAAATGTAAAATGATTCATTTCATTGAATACATTTTCACCCGTATACCTTCCAAAACTTTGTGTCCAATAATAAAAACGAAGCCCCGACTGAATGGGCACTCCATGAATAATTTTACCCGGATCCAGATCAAACTGATTGTAAAGGCCAATACTCATTGGAATAAGTAGCAACCCCACTATGATCACACCCAGTATATATTCCCACCTAAAAAATTGTTTCCAATTACGCTGCAATAAAAAATGAATGGCAAAACTTACACCCGGAACCACCAGAGCAATAGGACCTTTGGTTAACATACCTAGGCCAATACCAACAAAAGCCAACACGAAATGTTTCCATAGATTGGTTTGGTACCAGGCTGCCAATTGCCAAATACTAAACATAACAAAACCCATTAGCATGGTATCACACCTAACATCGTGTGCCATCAATATAAAAGCTTGGGATGTAGCCAGCACTAGCACAGCAATCTGTGCTGTTAAGGTATTATAGTATAAAAACGTAAACTTATACGTAGACCATAATGCAAGACCCAAACAAAGTATAGAAGGCAAACGGTAGGCCCAATCATGCACACCAAATATTTGAATGCTTATGGAGGATAACCAAAATAATAATGGCGGTTTATCTAAATAATCCTTCCCTAAATCATAAAGTTGTAAATAATTTCCCGAACCAGCCATTTCCCTACTCATAGAGGCGTATTGCGCTGCATCGATATCAATGAGCGGAATACCTAGCATTCCTATCACACAAACAATGCAAGCGGCTAGTAATGAAAAAATAAAAGTATTACGAGGCATGGGAAACATTTAATGGATCAGATTTTTGATATGCCCAACAAACAAATTGGCCAATTAAAAACCCAAGTAAAGCACCAAATACAACATCGAGTGGGTAATGCACGCCAACATACACCTGTGCATAGCAAATAAGCGCCGCCCAAATAAACAACAGGTACTTCCACTTGCCAAAAAATCGACCAAGGGTTATACATAAAAAAGTAGCCATGCCAAAATGATTGGTGGCATGGGAAGAAGTAAAACTATACCCTCCAGAACAATGATCTAAGAGCAACCTTACTTGACCAGAAAAAAGGGGATCATTACAGGGCCTAGGACGCATGACCCAATTTTTAACGATGCTACTACTAAACTGATCCGTTAACAAAACAGTAATAAAAGCAAACAACAACCACACCCATCCATTTTTGCCAAAATTGACAAATACAAACACAATTAAAAATAAATAAAGGGGAATCCAGAAAGTAGATTCTCTAAAAAAAGGCATGAGTGTATCCAGTATTGGATGCGTAGCAACACGATTGATGTAAACAAACAAAGTTTGATCAAATGATTGCAAGGATTCAAAAATAGAAGACATACACAATGACTTAATAATTAAAGATACTAAGATATTGAATGCTTTTTAGCAACCATAATAAGCCTGTCCGACCTTTCCATATTGTAAGGTCCAAGCTGATAGTCTCCAAAAGTTGCCATAATATCTAGTCCTGCTTTTTGCATAAATAGGGTGAAATCGTTTAACCCATATTTTCTTACCCGCTCTTCAAAAACACCTAAAACCTCACTAGAACCCGCATCAACCACCCTTATTTCTTTGAATAAAAACAAATCGTCCTGCCATTTTTTGGTATAAAAAACCAAAGTATCAATTTGTGTGACAGCCTCATTGTCTGAATTTTCTTCAACAACACCAACATTTAAATAATCGATAACAAGTGTACCTTCTTCTTTTAAATTAGCTGCCATGGCAGTAATTGCTAATTGATGTTCTTCGTGTGTATCAAAATAACCAAAGCTTGTGAAAAAATTAAACGCATAATCAAAATAGTTGGCCTTAAATGTTTCGCGCATATCGTGACAAGAAAAAGTCAAGCCATTTATTTTCATCATGGACGCTGCCTCTATCGATGCTGGCGACAAATCAATTCCTGATACATCAAAACCTGCGTCAAATAATGCCTTACTATGCCTTCCCTTACCGCAGGCAATATCAAGCATCGTCGCATGCGGCGACGGCTTCAAATAAGCAATTAAATTATGAATAAATTGCAAAGCCTCCGTATCGTCACGGTGTTGATAGAGTGCATGATAATAGCTAGAATTAAACCAGTCTGAAAACCAACCCTTTGTACGCATATAAATGTTTAAAACTCATGCGAAATTAGGGTAAGCAAAGCAACAAATTTGATTTATGTTTGCAGCTTTAATGAATATTAGATATGGCATTAATTAAGAGCATTTCAGGTATAAGAGGCACTATTGGAGGCTTACCAGGAGAATCGTTGAGTCCGCTAGACATTGTTCGTTTTGCAGCAGCCTATGGATCATGGCTTTTGGCAAGCTCTAATGGCAATAAAAAGGTAGTGATTGGTAGAGATGGCCGTATTAGTGGTGAAATGGTGCAATCCCTTGTTGTAAATACACTTATAAGTTTAGGTATCGATGTGATTGACCTTGGTCTTAGCACCACGCCTACTGTTGAAATGGCCGTTGTTTTTGAAAAAGCAGCTGGCGGTATCATTTTAACGGCAAGCCATAATCCAAAAGAATGGAATGCCCTTAAATTACTCAACCACAAAGGTGAATTTATTAGTGGGTCAGATGGCGCAGCTTTATTAGAGATTGTAAACGCAGACAATTATAATTTTACTAGTGTTGATCATTTGGGAAGGGTAACAAAAAATGAAACGGCGCTTGATGAACATATCAAAGCCATTACCGCGCATCCGCTTGTAGATATTGCTGCTATTACAGCAAGCAATTTTTCAATTGTGGTAGATGCCATTAATAGTTCAGGCGCTTTTGCAGTGCCGCAATTATTAACCGCACTAGGTGTGACGCAAATTACCGTTATCAACGAAGAAGTAAACGGCCGTTTTGCACATAATCCAGAGCCGTTACCAGAAAATTTAAGGGCTTTATGTAGTGAGGTGTTAAAACAAAATGCTAGCATGGGTATCGCTGTTGATCCAGATGTAGACAGGCTTTGCTTTGTTTGTGAAGATGGCACCTTATTTGGAGAAGAATACACCCTTGTTGCTGTTGCGGATTATGTGTTACAACATAAAAAAGGCAACACCGTTAGCAATATGTCTTCTACAAGAGCATTAAGAGATGTTACCGAAAAGCATGGTGGCATATACACGCCAAGTGCTGTTGGAGAAGTAAACGTGGTTGCTAAAATGAAGGAGACAAATGCTGTTATTGGCGGCGAAGGTAACGGAGGCATTATTGTTCCAGAATTACATTATGGCCGTGATGCCTTAATTGGTATCGCGCTATTTTTATCGCATTTAGCCAGAGAGAAAAAAACAGTACAACAACTCAGAAATACCTACCCCGACTATTTTATGAGCAAGAATAAAATAGAGCTGACCCCAGGATTTGATTTAGACAAAATATTCAACCACCTTAAAGAAAAATATAAAAACCACTCTATCAACACCGAAGATGGTTTAAAAATAGATTTCGAAAACGATTGGGTGCACCTTAGATCAAGCAATACAGAGCCCATTATAAGAATTTACGCCGAAAGTAATTCTCAGAATGTGGCAGACAATATTGCGCAAAAATTAATGAAGGACATCCAAGAAGCAGGTGTTTCAACTCAATAAATAACAAATTCTTATCTTTGATAGCATGGAAAGGATTTATCTAGACAATGCGGCCACTACTCCATTAGACCCTGCGGTTCTTGAGGCCATGATGCCGTATTTGACCACCCATTTTGGGAATCCTTCCTCGATTTATAGTTACGGCCGTGAAACACGCCTAGCCATCGAAAATGCAAGAAAAAAAGTAGCTGCATTACTAAACACCCGTCCTTCGGAAATATTTTTCACAAGTGGCGGTACCGAAAGTAGCAATACTGCAATTCATGCAGCTGTTTATGATTTAGGCTGTACCCATATTATTTCTTCTCAAATTGAGCACCATGCAACCAGTCATACGGTAGAGCATTTGAATAAAATTGGAGCAGCAAAAGTTAGCTATGTCAAACTATTACCAAATGGGCATATTGACATTTCAGATTTAGAATCACTTTTACACAATAGTACCGACAAATGTTTGGTTACCCTCATGCACGCCAACAATGAAATTGGTAACATGATTGACTTGCATGAAATAGGCAACCTATGTAATCGGTTCAATGCCATTTTTCATAGCGATACCGTTCAAACAGTAGGTCACTTCCCTTTTGATTTAAAAAATACACCTGTTCATTTTATTACCGGAGCTGGTCATAAGTTTCATGGTCCAAAAGGTGCAGGTATTTTATACATCCACGAATCCATCAAAATAAATCCGCTCGTTCATGGCGGTGCACAGGAACGCAATATGCGCGCAGGTACAGAAAACTTGTATGGCATTGTTGGCTTTGCAAAAGCACTTGAAATTGCAACTGATCAATTTGAAAAAGACAGTAACTATATTACTGAGCTTAAATTCTATATGATGGATAGTCTTCAACAAAACATAGAAGGTGTAACCTTTAATGGAGATCCATTAGGAAGCGCTTTATATACGGTTTTAAGTGTCAATTTTCCAGCTTCTAGCAAAAGTGAAATGCTACTCTTTAATTTAGATATTCATCATATTTGTGCGAGTGGCGGAAGTGCGTGTAGTAGCGGCGCCAATGCAGGTTCACATGTCATTAGAGCCATCAACAATAACCCGGATATAACAACTGTACGTTTTTCCTTTAGCAAACACAACACCAAAAATGAAATTGATGTTGTGGTTGCCCATTTAAAGGAAATGATTTAATCTTATTTATTTTCTTTGGACATTACTTTTCCAGGAATCTCAACAGATGGGTTGTACATGGTTTGCATTTGACCCAAAGTTTGCAAATAAGACTCTGCCGTTTGTTTTTCCTGTGCCATGTTATCGGCTTTTTGCCCAGAAAGTGTGTTGTAATAATTTACTTGTTGCTGTAAATCTTTTTTAACAGCCGCACTTACTTTTTGAATGAGCGCCTGGTCTCCTGCTAAATAACAAGCTTCTAAAAATAAGAGAGAATTACGGTTGTGTAAATTACCTCTACTCGTTAACCCGTATCCAAAATTGCTTTCATGCATCATTTTGTCTACTTTATTAAGTACCGCTTTTGCTTCTTCTTTTCTATTTTTTGCAGCCAAATCAATGGCGAGTTCTGCATACGCAGATCTTATTCCACCTAAGTGTCTTCTATTTTCTTCATCAAAATAAACACCTGCTTTATCTGCATTACCAAATGCAAATTTGTTGGTTACTTTATCAAGCATCCAATCTGTATTTACCCTACTGTTTTTAACAGGTGCTAAACGGTAGCTTAGTCCATCTCTACGTAAGTACTGATCAAAACCTAGTTCTGCACCAGCATTGGTAAAGTAAATAGGACGCTTCCAATTATTAGCAGCAATGATATTTAATACCGCTAATTCATTTTTCATTAGGGCATTACGTGGTAAAGAAAAATCTAGTGAAGACACCGCACTATCTGTTGCATTTACAGTGCCATTTTTAATTGCAGCAGCTACATCAACAGGAACAGTTACATTTTTTACAGGGAAGCTGTAATCATTATCTGGATTGTCTTTACCAACGTAGTTTTTCATAACGTCATATAGGTTATAAAACTTATCATCTGGCATAGATGCATCTGGCCTGTACTCGATATAATCACGCTTACTGCCTTCAATTTGATCAGCAGACCAGATTACATCAATAGCTGGGCTTTCATTTACTTTATAACGGAGTTGATTGATATACCAATCGATACCAAGTAAACTATAGTTGATAACACGAATATCTTTTCTAATACCTTCTACCTCTTGCGCATACCAAAGTGGATAGGTATCATTGTCGCCAAACGTAAATAAAATAGCGTTAGGCGCGCAACTTTCTAAATAATCTTTGGCTAAATCTCTTGCAATTACTTTATTGCTTCTATCATGATCATCCCACTCCTGACTGGCCATTAAAGCAGGTACTGCTAATATGCAAACAAGTGTTGCTAAACCAGCGGCGGTAGTTTGATGGATTGATTTGCTTAATAATTCTTTAACCATTAAAACACCTAAACCAATCCAAACAGCAAAGGCGTAAAAACTTCCAACATAAGCGTAGTCACGCTCACGAGGCTGATACCCTGCCTGATTTAAATAAAGTACAATCGCAAAACCTGTAAAGAAGAACATTAAAAAGTTAACGCCAAAATCAGATTTCTTTTGCTTGTAATGAAAATACATACCCAATAATCCTAAAATAAATGGTAGTGCAAAAAGCGTATTGTGCGCTTTGTTATTTTTTAAACTATCCGGCATTGCAGACTGATCGCCATAGAGTAAATTGTCAATGGGCGTAATCCCTGTAATCCAGTTACCATCTCTTACATTGCCTGCAAACAAACCTTGGTTGTCATTTTGTTTACCTGCAAAGTTCCACATGAAATACCTGAAATACATCCAGTTTAATTGATACCCAAAAAAGTATTTGATATTATCCATTTGATTGGGAGAACGTTCATAGGTCCCATCTTGAAGTTTATTGATTCCTAAGAAATAGGCATAATAATCTGCGTGGTTTTGATCATTGCTTAAATCCCAAACACGTGGAAAAACCATTTTATCTTCGGCAGCAAAAACATATTTACGGTCTTCCCCTAGCTCTATGTATTTGTCTGTAGATTTTTGATAACGCATGCCCGTGTTTTTTACATCGATGGGTCTTGCATTAAATTTCTGACCATATAGTAAAGGGAAATCTCCATACTGTTCACGACCTAAATAACCTACCAGACTAATTGGGTTATCTACATTGTACATATCTACAGATGGATTGGCACTACTTCGAATCATAGTTGTTACGTAACTACTATAACCAATCAACATAAATGTAAAACACCAAATGCCAAGTCTTAAAAGCGACCATCCTTTTGTTGCTGCCACTTTTAATCCATACCAAATAAGACCAGCCATCAATACAAAAAATGCAGTAAACCCAGTGAAAAATGGTAAGCCAAAATTATTCACAAATATGCGGTCAAAAGCACCCGCAAATTTTACCGTGTATTGAATAACACCAACTTGCACAATACCCGTAATGGCACAGGCAATAACAAAAAAGATATAGATGCCGCCATAGGTTTTTTTAGCATTTTTATCTTGTGATTCTAAAAAATACAACAATCCGATAGCAGCAATTGTACCCAGTAACATAAGCCCACCTAGTGTGCTATCCATTTCCACGCCACGCTCAGGGTTTACTTCTGCATTAGCCATTACTAGACCGCCAATAAAAGCTAGCACACCACCAATACCAATGATGCGCACAAACCATTTGCGAATAACAGCATAATTGAAGCTATCTTGCTTACGGAAATAATAAACCATTACAATAGCAGGAATGGTTAAGAGGTTTAAAAGGTGAACGCCAATAGAAAGGCCCATCATAAAAAATATGAACACAATCCATTTATCTGCATCGGCTTCATCCGCCTGATTTTCCCATTTTAAAATGGCCCAAAATACAATGGCAGTAAAAAAAGAAGACAATGCATACACTTCACCCTCTACAGCACTAAACCAAAATGAATCACTAAATGTATACGCCAAAGCACCCACAACACCAGCACCCATCACACTTATCCATTGACCTGTGGTAAGAGCATCAGAAGTTTTGAGACCCATAATTTTGCGCGCAAAATGGGTAATGGTCCAAAATAAAAATAAAATAGTGAAAGCACTAGCAAGCGCACTCATGATATTAACAGCCTTTGCTGCTGTTAATGGATTATCACCAAAAAGTACAATAAATACACGGCCAATAATAACAAATAGTGGAGCTCCTGGTGGATGTGGAATTTGAACCTTGAAACAACTACTCACAAACTCGCCACAATCCCATAAACTGCCCCCTGCTTCTGCCGTTAAAATGTACACTGTGGCAGCAATCAAAAACACAACCCAACCAATCAAATTATTAATTCTGGTAAAAAGCATAATTCTTCGTTTTAAAAGACAGACAAACATAACTTTTTAATCGTAAAATGTAAAGCCAAAAGGCCATTATTTCGTATTTTAAGATACTATTAAGGGTCAAAAAATCCTTGTTCCTGCTTATCTTTGTGGGCTCATGAGTCAAAATAGAACCGTTGCCTTTCATACACTGGGCTGCAAACTTAACTTTTCAGAAACCTCTACCCTTTCTAGAATGCTAGAACAGGAAGGCTTTGATAAAAAAGAGTTTGAAGACCTCGCCGACGTGTACGTTATCAATACCTGTTCTGTGACAGACAATGCAGACAAGGAATGTAGGCAAATTGTACGCCGCATTCAAAAAAGAGCCCCCGAAAGCTTTGTAGTAATTACGGGCTGTTATGCGCAGTTAAAACCAGCTCAAATTGCAGCAATTCCCGGTGTTGACCTGGTTTTAGGCGCTGCCGAAAAGTTTAACATAGCGGCCCATATCAGCACTTTATCCAAAGGAAACCCCACTACCATATGTAGTTGCGATATTGCAGATGTAACTGGTTTTACGGCTTCTTTTTCGCAAAATGACAGAACCCGCTGCTTTTTAAAAGTACAGGATGGTTGCGATTATAACTGCTCTTTTTGCACCATTCCTATGGCAAGGGGTAAAAGTAGGAGTGATCTAGTGGCTAATGTGGTAGAGCAAGCTAAAACGGTAGCAACTAGTGGTGCCAAAGAAATTGTTTTAACTGGTGTTAATTTAGGTGATTTTGGTAAAGGTCCAAATGGCGAAAAACATACCGAAACCTTTTTTGACCTCATTCAAGCACTTGACAACGTACAAGGCATAGAACGATTTAGGATTTCTTCTATTGAGCCCAATTTACTCACGCCAGAAATTATTGAATTTGTTGCGAAGAGTAAAAAGTTCATGCCGCATTTTCATATACCTCTTCAAAGTGGTAGTGCCGACATATTAGGCCTGATGCGCAGACGATACAAAAAAGAATTATACCAAGAAAGAGTTGCGCTGATTAAAAAAATGATTCCGCATTGCGCGATTGGCGTTGATGTTATTGTTGGATTTCCAGGCGAAACAGATACGCACTTTAAAGAAACCTTTGACTTTTTACACGATTTAGATATTAGCTACTTACACGTGTTTACGTATTCCGAAAGAGACAATACCAAAGCACTAGAAATAAAGCCAGTAGTGCCTATATCTACCAGAAATGAACGCAATAAAACACTTCGTAATTTATCCTTTATGAAGCTTCAATATTTTACATCCCAGCACGTTGGAAGTTCTAGAAAAGTACTCTTTGAAGACTTTAATAAAAATGGAATGATGGAAGGATACACAGATAATTATATTAGAATCACCACTCCATATAGAGCCGAATGGGCCAATCAAATTATTGATTGGGAAATGCGCTAAAACATATACTATATAAGGCTCACGTGCGAATGTGGGAACTCTACTACCATGACTTGTCCCAAACTTTGTAACCGAACGTATACTTTCTTTTTGTCACTGTACGTGACCACGCCTTCTCTATCCATAAAAACCCCGTAGTTAATTCTTATTTTGGTGTCTTCTCTAAAACCTTCATCAGAAATTAATTGCAAAGTAGCCTCTTTTTCGCCGAGGTATTTTTGAATCAAATCAATTTCCTCTTCTCTAATAACGGCTGGCTTACCTAAATAAAAAACGAAATTTAAAACACCATCGGTCGATTTAACCTTTGTCGTTTCACTATCATCAATATGAACAAATACATAGGATCTAAAAAGCGGCTCTTCAATTAACTTTTTTCGATCGGTCCACTGTTTTTCTATCTTTTGCAAAGGGCACCAACACACCACCCCTTTTTTCTTAAGTTGCGCATCAATCTTTTTCTCCCACCTTGGCTTGGTATACAGTGCATACCATTTCTTCTGTTTCTCCATACTAAAAATTCAAACGTAGTAACATTTAGGTAAATGGCCGCTTATTTAAATACAAAACTAGATTTAGCGAGTATCATTTTATTCATCACTTTAATGGTTTCACTAATAGGCATATCAGATGCAATTGCAGTTAACCAAGCTTTATAACGTTCCCCCTTATTTTTATCGGGGTTGTTGTAAAACTTACTACTATCAACTGCTACAGGCTTAACCAACAAAGGCTTTGGAACTTTTAAGAGCGCGCTATTTTGCTCCACCACTTTTTTGATTTTTGTTTGCAGCGCCTGATAATTCACTAAGCTTAATGGCGCGTATCCCTCAGATGTACTTGCAATCCAAGCAAGATTATTTTTTAACGTCATAAAATTAGGGTCTTTTCCCACTCTCTCTTTTTCGGCTGCAATCGCAGGCTCATACACTGCACTTTGGCTCCATAAAAAATAAGGAGCAGTGGCAATTTTATGAAAAGGAAGCGCCGACTCATTGTCTTTTTCTCTGATTTTTAAGTATTCATAACTATCAGGTAAAACGATATCAGATTCGACACCACGAAGTTGCGTAGAAGCCCCATTAACACGGTAAAACATTTGAAAAGTGAGTTTTACGGCACCCATATCGGTACGTCCACTAAATTGATCAATAGGGTTACCAAATGGAACAGTGCGCTGAACAGTACCCTTTCCATAGGTAGACGTACTTCCAATTACAACACCTCTTTTATAATCTTGAATGGCGCCTGCAAAAATTTCACTCGCAGAAGCACTAAACTCGTTCACCATAACCGCCAACGGACCATCGTATAATGTGCCTGATTGACGATCACTTAAAATATTTGATTTACCCTCTCTATCCCTAACTTGAACAACAGGACCTTGGTTAATAAAAAGGCCTACCATTTGAATGACTTCATACAAAGAACCACCACCATTATTACGCAAATCAATCACTATTCCTTTTACATTCTCTGCTTTAAACTTTACGATTTCTTTTGCAATATCTTCTGAGCAACGATTGCCATCTTCTCTTTCATAATCGGCATAAAATTCAGGTAAATAAATGTACCCAATTTTATCAGTCCCTTCTGTAACAATCGCACTTCTTGCAAAAGTTTCGTCGAGCACAATTTCTTCTCTGATAAGCGAAACCACTTTTACAGTTCCAGTGGTTTTTTTTATCGTTAAACGAACTTCTGTTCCTTTATTTCCTCTAATGATTTTTACTGCATCTTCGGTGGCATAACCAGCTACATCAACGGGTTCAGCGCTTCCTTGCGCTACTTTTAAAATCACATCGTTGGCATCAATTTCTCTTGATTTCCATGCAGCACCACCCGGTTGTACCGATGCAATTTTAATACCATTTTCATCCTCTCCTAATTGCGCACCAATCCCATAAAAACGGCCACTCATGCCTTCGTCAAAAGCACGTTTTTCGATAGGAGGAAAATAATCGGTGTGCGGATCCATGAGACCCGTAATTGCATTAATAAAAGTGTGAAAACGTTGGTCTTCGTTAAATGTCTTTTGAATTCGATCAAAGCGTTTATTGGTTGCTTTTAATACCTGCTCTCTTGCCATTCTTTCGAGTGTAGAATCTGGCTTGGCTACATAATCTTTCTTGCCTTTATTTTTTTCTCTCTGATCTAAATAATCGGCGTAACGCTCAAGTGCTGCATACGTCAATTGCTTTCTCCAACGCTCTTTTCTGGCAGCAGCAGTCGTTGCAAAATCTTGCTTATCATTTTCTAAAAGCACCGAATCATTCGCATTAAAATCAAATGGTGATTTTAAAATGTCTTTGTATAGTAAAATGGTTTCTTGTAAACGCTTTGAATAAACAGCGCTAACGGCAGGAACAAAAGCAATGGGGGCTCCTTTTATTTCATCATCTAAACTGCTTTCAAATTTTTTAAACCCATTGACGTCCGACTGTAAAAACAATGTTTTTTCTGGATCTAAGGCTTTTAGATACGCGGTAAAAATCTTTTTAGAAAAGGCGTCATCTATAACTTTTGGGCTGTAATGTTGCGCTTCCAATAAAGCACCAACGGTTGCCAATAATTTTTGACGTTGCGTTGGCTGAAGTTCAGGAGAACTATTACTTACTTTAAATGCAAAAAAAATAGCGCCAAATAAAACAATCCCACCTAAAAGTATCCCTTTCTTTGTCTTCATAAATGCTTTAAATTTTTCCATGTTGGAAATATGGTAAGAATCAAAAATAACTGAAAAGAAGCACCAAAAAACAGCATTTTAGCCAAATTAACAAAGGTTTTGATAAGCGGCAATCAAGAAAGTTCAAAATGAGATTTTGTATAATGCGCAATTACCTTATTTTTGCACTCCTAAAAGACGGAGGGCGTAGCTCAGTAGGTTAGAGCGTCAGTTTGTGGCACTGAAGGCCGTGGGTTCGAGACCCATCGTTCTCCCATCTTATTTTAAAACCTATAAGTACTGCTTATAGGTTTTTTAAATTTACAACACTATGCCTTTACTTATCCTTTCAATCCCTTTGATATCAGCATTTATTGGCTGGTTTACGAATTGGATCGCCATCAAAATGTTGTTCCATCCAAGGCTGCCCGTTAAGGTCTTAGGAATTACTTTTCAGGGTATTTTTCCAAAAAGGCAGCACCAATTTGCCCAAAAACTAGGCAAACTAGTAAGTGAGGAACTTCTTTCCTTTAAAGATATTGAGGCAAAAATTACCGATGAAAGTAACCTAAAACAGGTGATGCCCATCGTAGAAACGCATATAGACAACTTTTTAAGGAACAAATTGGCTGCAGAAATGCCCATTATAAGCATGTTTATTGGCGATAAAACCATCGAACAGCTGAAATCTGTGTTTATGAAGGAGTTAGAAAGCTTATTTCCAGTACTCATGACCAGTTATATGGGTAAACTGAGGCATGAGCTTGATTTAGAAGCCATTGTAACGGAAAAAGTAAGCAATTTTAGCTCTGACAAGCTAGAAGAGATATTACAGGCCATTATGTCCAAAGAATTTAGGTTTATTGAAATTATTGGTGCCGTATTAGGGTTTTTAATAGGCATTGTTCAGGTGTTTATAACTTGGATTGGCGGATAATCTCCATTATTTTGCCGTTTACCGATAAAAAACAGCCGTTTTTGGCCGTTTTCAAAACTTTACCCCCAAAAAATTGTCATATTACCGCTTGTCCATTGGATTTATTGAATTCAATTAATTGGTGGACCTTTGCATTAATAATTATAAATAAATAACATGCGTAAATTAATAGTATTAATTACATTATTCGTTGGATTTTGCACTAACAGTGTTCTAGCGCAATATCCTGGTGCCAGAACAGGCGGCATGCCAAGTGGTGCCCAAACAAATATTGGACATTTTTACGGCAAGATTGTGGATAGTAAGACAAACAAAGCATTAGATGCCATGACGGTTCAATTAACTGGCAATAAGTTTGATACGGTTACTAAAAAAATGAAGGAAGTGGTATTGAGCACACAAATCACCAAGGCAAATGGCGATTTTAGCTTCGAAAACCTCTCTTTATTTGGCAATTATAAATTAAAGGTTTCCGGCCTTGGCTTTAAAACACTCGATCAAACCATCAGCTTTGGTATTAAAATGCCTCAACCAGGTGCAGCCCCTAATATGCAGCAAATGATGGGTATGGCCGATAAAGATTTAGGGAATATCAAAATCACCGCAGATGCAACAGACCTTGGTAACGTAACAGTAACCTCGTCTAGTAAGCCGCAATTTGAAATGGGGATTGATCGTAAAATATTTAATGTTGACAAAAATTTGGTGAGTACTGGACAGTCTGCAACAGAAATCATGAAAAACATTCCTTCTGTAAACGTGGACATCGATGGTAATGTAACATTAAGAAACGCGGCACCTACTATTTTTGTAGATGGCAGACCCACTACCCTCACCCTTGACCAAATTCCTTCTGATATCGTAGATCGTGTAGAATTAATCACCAACCCCTCTGCTAAATTTGATGCATCAGGTGGCAATGGCGGTATCATCAATGTCGTATTAAAAAAGAATAAGAAAGTAGGCTATAACGGTGGATTAAGATCAGGTATCGATTCTCGTGCGAAAGTGAATTTAGGCTCAGATATTAATATCAGACAAGGTAAAATCAACACATTTTTATCTGCCAATTTAAACCAGTTCAAATCCATTAGCAATAGTTCAACTATAAGAGACAACTTCTTTTCAACTGCTAGCTCTATAAGCAATACAGCAAAATCGATCAACGATGGCGGGTTTAGTTTTATGAGAGGTGGTTTCGATTATTTTATTGACAATAGAAACACTTTATCTTTTGCTGGTAATTACAACACCGGAAATTTTGATTCTGAAAATAACCAAAAAGCAGATTCTAGCATTAAAGGTATTTACACTTCTTACAATCAAATTTTGAGTGGCAATGCATCTACCTCTAATAGTTTTGGAGGACAAATGAGTTTCAAACACAACTATGCAAAAAATGGCGAGAGCTTATCTGCAGATGTAAATTACAACGAAAGAAATAGCAACAACACTTCAAACGTAAATACACAAACCTACTTCACTAATAATACCCTAAAAGGATTTCCATTACTTCAGCAAACCATTGGATCAGGAAATTCAAGCAATATCACGGGTCAATTGGATTACGAGAATCCTATTACCGATGACAGCAAACTTGAAATGGGTTTACGTGGAACTGTTCGTTTAAACGAATCGGTATCCAATCAATTTAGATACAATCCTGTTACTGCAAAATATGATATGATTTCTAGAATCAGTAACAGTTTTAAATCCAATGATCAGGTGTATGCTGCATATGCAACCTATACATTTAGGGTTAAAAAATTCAACTATCAATTAGGACTACGTGCAGAGAGTTCTAATTATACAGGAACACTTTTGACAGCTGCTGGAAAAGACTCTGCAAGCTTTAAAGTACAATATCCTTTAAGTTTAATCCCTACTGCATTTTTAACATACAAACTTTCTGATAAAGAAGACTTACAGTTCAACTATGCTCGCCGTATCAATAGACCTAACTTCTGGCAGTTAATTCCTTATCCAGATTTTTCTGATCCTCAAAATATCAGCGTTGGTGACCCAGGCATTAGACCAGAATTTACCAACTCATTTGAGTTTTCTTATAACAATGCGTACAAAAAAGGCGCTAACTTTTTAGCAACCGCTTTTTTCAAATACAGCACTGACCTTATTACAAGGTATGTATACACAGGCAAAAACGAATTGAATCCATTAGATACCATGCCGGTATATTATAGCTCTTATATCAATGCCGATAACAGTATTATTTACGGTTTAGAATTAAGCAACAAAGTGCCCGTAACAAAATGGTGGGATTTAACTTTAAGTGGTAATTTATTTAGTTCTCAAATTAATGCAACCATTCCTGGTCAAAACATTAGCAACGCCGCAAGGGTTAGCTGGTTTGCAAAAATGAATAGTAGTTTTAAATTAAACAAATCACTTTCAATTCAATTAAGCGGTGACTACCAAGCTAAAACCATCCTTTCTCCAAACGTTGGAGGTGGCGGTGGACGCGGCGGTGGTGGCGGCGGATGGGGTGGCATGTTTGGCGGCGGTGCTCAAACATCGGCACAGGGCTTTAATATGCCACGTTATGGACTTGATTTAGCCATCAGAAAAGAGTGGACATGGAAAAATGGTAAGAGCGGATCTTTAACGCTTAGTATGAACGATTTTTTAAGAACACAATTATTTAAGTCATATTCTGAAAGTAATTTCTTTACGCAAACAAGTGAGCGCAGAAGAGACCCACAAGTATTAAGGGTGAATTTCAATTACCGTTTTGGTAAATTTGATGCTGCGCTTTTCAAACGCAAAAACACAAAAGCAGATCAGAGCGGTGGTGGAATGGATATGATGCAGTAAAAATATTTGATTTCCGATGTTAGCGGTTCTTACCCGTTAACATCGGAACAAAAGAAAAGATATCAAAAGACTCTTCGGTAATTTCACCACTACTGTCTTTGCTAATTCGGATCATTCTTTGCTGATCACCATCTCCTTCATTTACAGGCAACACCATAATACCGCCTGGCTTTAATTGTTCCACTAGTTTAGGTGGAATAAAAGGAGCAGCTGCTGTAATGATAATTTTATCAAAGGGCGCATAGGTTGGAAGGCCTTCAAACCCATCACCATAGAAAAATTTAATAGTCGGATACTTGGCTTTAAAGACATAGTCTTTGTGCAAGTCGTATAATTTTTTTTGACGCTCGATGGTATAAACCCGGGCGCCCATTTCTGCCAAAATAGTTGCTTGATACACACTCCCTGTTCCAATCTCTAACACTTTATCTGACTTATTAATTTGTAGCAGTTGTGTTTGATACGCCACCGTGTGTGGGTGTGAAATCGTTTGCCCTTCACCAATTGGAAAAGCACGATCTTCGTAGGCATGTGTTACAAATGCAGAATCTAAAAAATAATGCCTAGGCACCGCGTTTATAGCCGTTAATACGGATTCGTCGGTGATGCCTTTTTCGCGAAGCAAATCCACCATT
This sequence comes from uncultured Bacteroidota bacterium, assembly GCA_903958045.1. Taxonomy (GTDB): domain Bacteria; phylum Bacteroidota; class Bacteroidia; order Chitinophagales; family Chitinophagaceae; genus Sediminibacterium. The sequence goes on from CAJBRT010000194.1 coordinate 21,506, forward strand.
TGTTTACGAAGTCCTTTATGTACGTGTTTGTCTTCTAATTTTTGTTGCATGATACACCCTATGCCAAAGACATGTCTTTAATAATTCGTTGAATTTTTTGATCTAATCCTGCAAAAGTATCGTCGTAGGCTTCTTTTGAGGCAAGTGTCGTATGCACGCTAAAATAAAATTTTATTTTAGGCTCTGTACCAGATGGCCTTGCAGAAATTTTACTCCCATCGGCGGTCATAAATTGAAGCACATTGCTTTTTGGCAATTGCAACTGCCAGGTTTCTCCACTTAATAAATTTTTTCCGGTTTGCATTTCGTAATCCAACATTTCTACCACTTCCGATCCATCAATAGCTTTTGGCGTATTGGTGCGGAAGCCTTCCATCATGGCTGCAATTTCTTTTTGTCCATTCATACCCTTTTTGGTAATACTAATAAGCTGTTCATAATAAAAACCATATTGCATGTAAAGCTCTATCATTTTATCAAAGAGGCTTTTCCCTTTTGCTTTTTCATAAGCAGCCATTTCACATAGCAAAGCAACTGCACTAATCGCGTCTTTGTCTCTGATTTCATTACCAATCATGAGTCCAAAACTTTCTTCACCACCAATTACATAGTTTTCGTTGGCTTCTTTTTCTTTGATAAGCTCGGCTATCCATTTAAATCCGGTAAGTACATTGTAACATGCTACTCCATTTTGTTTAGCAACTTCATTAATCATAGCAGTTGTAACAATAGTAGAAATAACCATGTCATTAGGTTTTGCAATACCCTTTGCCTTACGAGCTTCTATGAGGTACGCAAACGCTAATACAGCCGTTTGATTGCCATTCATCAGCACCCATTCACCCTTATGATTTTTAACACCAATACCTACCCTGTCGGCGTCTGGATCTGTTCCTAATAAAATATCGGCATTGATTGATTTTGCCATAGCAAGTCCCATAGCCATGGTTTCACTTTCTTCGGGATTGGGATAACCCACCGTAGGAAAATTACCATCTGGTGTTGCTTGCGCCTCTACAATATGAACATTGGTGAATCCAAAACGGGACAATACTTCCGGAACCAGGGTAATCCCTGTTCCGTGAATTGGGGTATATACAATGGATAAATCATGCTGCGCTTGAATCACTTCGGGATAAACGCTTAAGCTTTTAACCATGTTAATATAAGCTTCATCCATATCACGGCCAATCAGTGTAATATTTGCTTCACCACCAGTCCAATTCACTTCATCAACACTTGTAATGGCTTCTACTTCCGCTATCACATTTTTATCATGCGGAGGTACGAGCTGCCCCCCATCATTCCAATAGGCCTTATAACCATTATACTCTTTGGGATTGTGCGACGCTGTACAAACCACACCCGCTTTGCAACCCAGTTGCCTAATTGCGTAACTTAATTCGGGAGTAGGACGCAGCGCCTCAAATAAATAAACCTGTATACCATTTGCCGCAAATACACCAGCAGTGGTTTCTGCAAAAAACCTGCTATTGTTTCGGCTGTCATGACCAATCACGACAGACACGGGCTCATTGCCGTAGGTTTTTGTAAGGTAGTTAGCAAATCCCTGTGTAGCCATACCTACTGTGTATTTATTCATTCGGTTGGTACCCACCCCCATTATACCACGCAATCCACCTGTACCAAATTCGAGGTTTCTATAAAAAGAATCAGCTAATTCATCGGGTTGTAAACTGTTAATGGCATTTTTGGTTGCTTCATCGTAATTACCAGAAAGCCATACCGAAACTTTGTCTTGAATAGAATGATCCATAAAATTGGTTTGAATACGCTACAAAAATAATAAAAATTAAGCCTTGGTTTCTACGCAAACGCCCTGAATTTCACTTCCCTCAACAATTACCCGAATATGGTCTTGCAATGAAGTAGAAATAGACAAACCCACATAGTCAGGTTTTACTGGATAGTGGCGGTACATTCTTTCAACAAGTACCAAGGTTTGAATACTCACTGGATAAAAATCTAGCAATGGTTTAAGGGCATACAGAAGTGTTTTGCCACTATTAGAAACATCATCTACTAAAACGATATGCGCTCCTGTAAAATTAGCAGGTGCACTATACGTAATTGCAGAAGGCATTTCCTTGTCTAATGAAGCTTCCAAAATAGTAATCGTACACTGAACATAAGGAGCCAATAAAGCGGCTATTTTATGTGCAATCACAACCCCATTATTACGAATTCCAATGAGCATTAATTCTTTGGTAGAAGGCGCAATATTTTCAGCTAATTCAAGTGACATGCGGTGCATTTTTTGCTCGGCCGCAGCAGCAGACAAAATAGTATTATGGGGTTCCATTATCACAGATTTAGTACCAAATGTAACAAGAATATTTGCACAATACGAACTGAATGACAACTAAATAAAACAACTTATCTTAGCAGCCTAATTGCGCACCATGGAAATGATAGCCCCACTGATTTTTTTAGCCCTTTTGGCAACTGCTGGCTTCCTTTTTTATAAAAAGGCGACCCTCATTAAAAAAACCATTTTATTGGGTAAATCCGAAATTCAATATGATGAACCGGGCCGCAGATGGAAACAAGTATTACTGCTAGCACTTGGACAAAAAAAGATGTTCAAAAATCCATTGGTTGCTTTTTTACACCTTATCATCTATGCTGGATTTATTATTATCAATGTAGAAGTACTAGAAATTATGATTGATGGCATGACAGGAAAGCACAGAGTGTTTTTACCGTTTATGGGTAGTTGTTATAGCCTATTTATCAATGTATTTGAAATACTCGCTTTTGGGGTCACAGCTGTATGTGTGATTTTTTTAGTAAGACGTAATATCCTTTACATTAAAAGACTTGCGAGTAATGATTTAGCCGGTTGGCCAAAAACAGATGCGAATCTGATACTTGTTGTAGAAATTGTTTTAATGAGCTTGTTTTTTTTAATGAATGGTACCGATCAAGCGTTACAAAATGTACAAGCACCTCATTACGCACCAACAGGATCTTTTATTGTTTCAAGCATGCTAGTGCCTAACTTAAGCCAATTACCACTCGACACACTTGTACTTATTGAACGCAGTGCTTGGTGGCTTCACATCATTGGTATTTTAGCCTTTTTAAATTACCTTCCTTACTCTAAACATTTACATATTATTCTTGCATTCCCAGCCGCCTATTACAGCGCATTGGAGCCAGCAGGAAAAATGAAAAATATGCCGTCGGTACAAAATGAGGTCTTGTATGCCATGGATCCGAGTAAAGCGCCAACAGATGCAGCTCTACCCACTACATTTGGCGCAAAGGATATTTTTGATTTGAACTGGAAAAATTTAATGGAAGCATACAGTTGCACAGAGTGTGGAAGATGCTCTGCTGCATGTCCTGCTACTACAACAGGTAAATTATTAAGCCCTCGTAAAATTATGATGGCTACCAGAGACAGACTGGAAGAAGTAGCACAAAACATACATCAGAATAATAGCTTTGTTGACGATCAAAAAACACTTTTACACAATTATATCAGTGTTGAAGAATTAAGAGCTTGCACAACATGCAATGCATGTGTTGAAGCCTGCCCGGTTAGCTTGTCTCCGCTTGATATCATTATGGAATTAAGAAGATCATTAATTATGGAGGAAAGTAGTGCGCCAGCCGAATGGAACAATACTTTTTCAAATATTGAAAACAATTTTGCCCCTTGGAAATTTTCGCCAGAAGACCGTGAAAATTGGGCTAAAGAAAACTAATCATACTATTATGAAAGTAAATACAATGGCCGAAATGATGGCCTCAGGAACAATGCCAGAATACTTGTTTTGGGTTGGTTGTGCAGGAAGCTTTGACCAGCGAGCCCAAAAAATTACCAAGGCATTTTCACTTATTTTAGATAAAGTTGGGATTAGTTATGCCATATTAGGTAAAGAAGAAGCTTGTACAGGAGATCCTGCAAGAAGAGCTGGTAACGAATTTTTGTTTCAAATGATGGCTTACCAAAATATTCAAGTAATGAACGCATATGGTGTTAAAAAAATAATCACCACCTGCCCACACTGTTTTAATACTATTAAAAATGAGTACCCTGAGCTTGGAGGAAATTATGAAGTGATACACCATACAATGCTCTTGCAGTCTCTCATCAATGAAGGTAAAATTGTATTAAAAGAAGGCGGGGCATTTAAAGGCAAAAAAATATCTTATCATGACAGCTGTTATCTAGGTCGTGCTAATAATATTTATGAAGCCCCCCGTAAAGTATTGGAGATTTTAGACGCTGAGCTTATTGAAATGAAAAGATGCCGTTCTAATGGACTATGCTGTGGCGCAGGTGGCGCGCAAATGTTTAAAGAAGAAGAAGCAGGTACTACGAGAATCAATATAGAAAGAGCAGAAGAAGCAGTGGCTACCGGTGCTCAAATTATTGCTTCTGCTTGCCCTTTTTGTAACACCATGATGACGGATGGCATCAAAAACAAAGAAAAAGAAAATGAAATGGCGGTGCTAGACATAGCAGAGCTCATTGCAGAAAGCATGGCATAATTAAAATCATCAATCATGAATTTTTCTATTGAAACGCATATCCCTCCCGATTTTAACGACCATGCACGAGTTTGGATTTTTCAGAGCAGCAGGTTATTTAGCATGTCAGAAGCTTTTGAAATTGATAGCATTTTAAACGACCATTGCACTGGCTGGAAAAGTCATGGACATGCTGTAAAAGGCTATGCCAATTTATTCTTTGGCCAATTTATTGTGGTCATGGCCGATGAAACAGAGGCCACCGTTGGCGGATGTAGCACAGACAGTTTATTTAGAATGATCAAGCAAATTGAAGCGCTTTGTAAAGTAAATTTATTTGATAGACAAATGCTTGCCTTTTTAGTGAAAGACAAAATTCAACTATTACCACTCGCTCAAATTAAATATGCGGTATCAAACAACCATATCAGCCCTGATACTATTTATTTTAACAACACAGTAGGAACAAAAAAAGAATTGATGCAAAACTGGATGATTCCTATGAACGAGAGCTGGCTCGCAGCAAGGGTTTAACAGGCTTTGTAACCACTTTATTCAATTGATAACTAATAGCGATTCTGTAATTTCTTGTATTACTTGAGCTAAAAGATTCTAGATTAAAATTAGCGCCGTAAACAAATGTTTGAAACTGCTGCTGTGTGGTAGGATCAATAATATTGATAGATACAATTAAACGACGATCTAAAAATTTACGTTGCACCCCTAAATTAACTGTTAAATTACTTCTACTTCTACCCTGCGGGTCCGCAAAATTATTGTAGCGTGCGGTACCTTCAAAAGTTAGCAAATTACTTGGGGTAAAATTATAATTGAGGCTGGTATAAAAAGTAGCACCATCCCGGTACTTGTACAATAATTTTTCTGAAGCCCCGTACTGATTAAATGTATACCCCGCACTCCCATTCATTCTAAATTTTTTGGTAAACGTGTAGCCACCCCAAGCACTTGCTTCATACTCTCTTCGATCAGCAATGTTTTTCCAAGTTACTTCGGTTTTGCCACCCGATTGCAATGTTCGAATACTGTTAAACACCTGCGTTAGTTGGTTGTACCCTAGTGATGTGTTCACATAATATTTGCCTTTTACATAACTAAAATTCCAATCATAGTTATGCGATAAAGTGGGTTCTAAATACGGGTTTCCAAATCTAATATTATAGGGGTCACTATAGTCGACATTGGGGTTTAATTCACCAATACCAGGCCTTCTAATAGTTGCCCTGTAAACAAGGGTGGAATTCATTTCTTTAGAGAACTCTTTACGAAGGGTGAAATTGGGAAGTATATTCCAATAGCCATTATCTACGTCACTTGCATTCCCCTTTAAAAAAATAAACTGCAAATTGGTATACTCGGCCTGAACACCAAAAGATAAGCGGACCTTACTTTTAAAATTATAGGAAAGGCCTGCTCTCGCTGTTGCTACGAGCTGTTCGTTGGTAAAATCGTTGCTTAACAAATCATTGGTGGCAAATAATTGATCCGACTTGCGAAAAAACTGTGTATTCACACGCCCATGGTACCAAGTATTTAAAACAGAAATTCCTCCATTAAAATTATGTTGCTTGGTTTTTAGGGGGCGTAAAAAATCGACCCTTAATGACGCCGAATTGTTGTCTGTGTTAAATAATTGCCGTTGCGTAGAATCTACCCCCGTTGGTGTTTTATCAGGCAATAAAAACTGCTGAAAAAATGTTCTAGTATTATGAGAACTTGATAAATTGGCATTGGCAATAAAGCGAAGGTAACCCGGACCTGTTTTTTGTTTGATATTATAACTTCCAGATAATACATGGTTTAACCCGCCGCCCACACTGTGGTTATTTCGGTTGCTTAACCGGTAAATTTGTTGCTGGTTGTTGATATTGGTAAACGTATTATTCGAATTGTTATCAAATGAGTTTGGATTAAGCTGATACGTTAATGAAAGAATATGCTGCTTATCAATTTCATAATCAGCCTGTGCGCGAAAATTAGGTCTCGATGAAAAATTGGTAAACCTATTTTGTGTATTAAAATAATTAATAGAATCTCTATAAATATTTTCTCTTTTGGAATAACCATTTCCCGTGATGGTACTAAAACCCATCCCGCCATTTAGGTTCAATACTAGTTTTTGATTGCGGTAACTTCCATTTGCAGATGTTGACGATTCACCCCTTGTTCCAGCACTCACATTCACTCTTCCCACCCATCCAATCTTTCCTTTTTTGGTAACAATGTTAATGACGCCTCCGGTTTCTGTTGCGTATTGAGGTGGAGGGTTTGTCATGACCTCAATTTTTTCAATACTATTACCTGGCAAACTCTCTAGCAGGTCTTGGAGCTGTTGCGCATTTAAATCGGTGGGTTTGTCGTCTATTAATATGCGAGGCTCCCTTCCTTTTAATAATATTTTTCCGTTAGGGTCATTGTTAATGAGGGGCATATTTTTTAATAATTCGGCAGTAGTGGCACCACCACTTAGAGCACTTTCGCCTACATTAAAAATGATTTTATCATCCTTGTTTTCTATGAGCGGCTTTTCGGCATAGACAATGACTTCCGAACTAGCCGCACCAGAAATATTTAGTTTAACATCTCCCAAATTAAAATCGTACCGTTCTTCTCTTAAATAAATACTGTCTATTTGAAGATCCGCATAACCCACCATCGTAGCTTTTAGCTTGTAATATCCAAATGGCAAATTCAAACATTCAAAAGCGCCGTTTTTATCAGACACCACCTGAACCGCAACAACAGTATCTGACATTTTTTTTAATTGGATACTAGCAAAAGACAAAGCCTTACCTGTCCCTGCGTCTAACACATTGCCTATAATAAGCCCCATCGATCGACTGGCCTGAGGAGGTGGTTTCTGACAATAGCCCTGTATACAAAAAAACAAGGCCCCCATTATGGATAAAAAAGACTTCATAGTATCGTTTACAAAATAAATCTTTATTGGCAGGATGAGAAATAATAAGTGGTAATTGGCTATTTTTATATAAATAATCGGCCACCATGTTAACGATCTACGGTATACCCAATTGCGACACTGTAAAAAAGAGTTTAGACTGGCTTACAAAACACAAGATTGAATATGTGTTTCATAACTACAAAAAAGAAGGCGTAACAGCTGTGCTATTAAAAGACTGGATGTCGCAACAAGATTTTACGCTGATTGTAAATACAAAATCAGCTACTTACAAAAAATTAAGCCCAGCAGATCAGGTAAAATGCACAAAAGCAAATACAGCTGTTGCAGTACTTCAAGAAAACACCAGTTTAATTAAAAGACCCATCGTAACCAAAAAGGGCAAGATAATAGCTATTGGATTTGACCCAGTAACGTATGCAACCCTATTTTAAAATAGAAGCTAATTTTTGCAAGAGGTCTTCTCCTCTCAAATCTTTTCCAATAATTTTTCCAGTAGGGTCAATTAATAAATTAGCAGGGATACTTTGAATACGGTACAGTTGTGCCACTTCGTTACTCCAGTATTTTAAATCACTAACATGGGTCCATGTTAGTTTATCAGCTGCAATCGCCTGAATCCAGCCATTTTTATCTTGATCTAATGAAACACCCAATACGGTAAAGTTTTTTGATTTAAACTTATTGAATGCGGCAACAACATTTGGATTTTCTTGTCTACAAGGTCGACACCAACTGGCCCAAAAATCTATAAGTACATACTTACCTCTAAATGAAGTCAGTTTAACAGGCTTACCATTTTGATCATTTTGCGTAAACTCTGTTGCCATAGAACCAATTTGTCCAATTTTAGCATCGTTCACAGATTTTACAATCATTTCAGAAAAATAGCCTTTTTGTGCAGCTGGCTGGAGTTCGTTAAACATACGCTCTAATTCTTGTGGCCCAGAAAATAAAGGCCCAACGGCATACAGTGCAAAAGAACTTACCACCGATGCTGGATTAGCATTAACAAACGTTACCGTTTCATTTATAAGCACTTGCTTATAATTATTAAACAAACCAATAAGCGAATCACGCTTTGGTGTTTGTGCCGTTTCTGCTTGAATGATCGGCACAATAGCGTTTAGCTTATCTTTTAAAGGTACAAATTGAAATTTAAATTTTTCGTACGTCTGGTGTAATGCCGATCCTGATAATTTAATTTGATCAGGCGCAGCTATATCACCCTCAATTAAAACAGCTTCACCGCCAATAAACATTTCGATATTTATTTGAGGTGCCGCAGAAAAGATGAGTTGCAAAAGCATCCCTTCATTTACATTACCCTTTAATATAAAGGCGCCATCCGCAATAGTCGCAGTAGCAAGGGACTGTCCATTAAAAACATTTTTTAAAGTTGCAGTACTACCATTTGTCAATCCTTTAACTTTACCAGTTACCGTAAAATTGGCAGCTATGGAGGATTGAAAAGCAAATAAAAGGGAAACCGTGTATATAATGAGTTTACGCATACTTACTATTTGAGTCTATTGGGAGATTCTATTTTTTATGTCTATTTTTTAAAATTTCAATAACATCCTGTAAACTATATCCTTTTGCTTGTAACAAAATTAAATAATGAAAAAGTAGATCAGAGGCTTCATTTAAAAATAAAAGCTCATTGTCATCTTTTGACTCAATGACAAGTTCAACTGCTTCTTCACCAACTTTTTGTGCAATTTTATTCATACCTTTTGCAAACAAAGAAGCTACATATGAACTATCTGGATTTTCATTTTTGCGGCTTGCAATAACGGTTTCTAAATAGCTTAAAAATTGAGCCGAATTATTTTCTTCTCCCCAGCATGTATCCGTTCCGTTATGACAAGTAGGCCCAGCCGGAATAACTTTTACAAGAAGCGCATCGGCATCACAATCAAGTAACATTTCTTTGAAATTCAAAAAATGCCCACTCTCTTCTCCTTTTGTCCAAAGTCTATTTTTAGACCTGCTAAAAAAGGTAACTTTTTTTGAGGAGAGGGTTGATTCTATTGCAGCAGCATTCATAAATCCAAGCATTAATACCTTACTGGTTTCAATGTCCTGAACAATCGCTGGCACCAGTCCATCTGCATATTTTGAAAAATCAATTTTGTCTAACATAAGTTGTTGTAAATGTAAAAATTAAAGCCTAATTGGCAATCCTTTGTCTAATAAAAATGATTTTAAAGCATGCACCTCCATTTCTTTAAAATGAAAAATACTAGCTGCTAATGCCGCATCAGCAGATCCTGCCTTAAAAACAGCCTCAAAATGCTCCATGGTTCCGCCACCACCCGAGGCAATTACTGGAATTGACACCCCCTTTGAAACAGCAGCAGTAATATCCAAAGCAAAACCTGCTTTGGTGCCATCATGGTTCATAGAGGTTAAAAGAATTTCGCCAGCGCCTAGGCTTGCAGCTTCTTGAGCCCATGCAAGGCAAGTAGTTCTAGTGGGAACCGTTCCGCCATTTAAATAAACATACCACTGTCCATCCGATTCTTGTTTGGTGTCGATGGCAACTACAATGCACTGACTTCCAAATTCCCTTGCCATGTCAGCAATGATTGTAGGGTTTTTAAACGCAGCCGAGTTTACAGCTATTTTATCAGCACCATTTTGCAGTAAAATGCGCACGTCTTCGATACTAGCAACACCACCACCCACAGTAAATGGAATATTGATCACTGCTGCGATTTTTTTTGCTAAATCCGCTAAGGTTTTACGTTTTTCATTGGTTGCCGTAATGTCTAAAAAAACCAGTTCATCTATACCTGCTGCTGCATAAAAAGCGCCCAGCTCGACAGGATCACCAGCGTCTCTTATATTTTCAAAATTGACCCCTTTAACGGTTCTTCCATTTTTAATATCCAAACAAGCAATGATTCTTTTTGCTAACATAAGATTGAATTATGAATTAAACTGCTGCAATGATGCTAGTGAAATTCGGTTTTCATAAATTGCCTTACCCACAATGGCTCCTGCGCAACCAATTGCATCAAGTGCTTCTAAATCTTGAAGCGAACTCACACCACCACTTGCAACAAGTTTTAAATTTGGAAATAACTGAATCAGTGACTGGTAAAGTTTTATCGAAGGGCCTTCTAGCCTGCCATCTTTTGAAACGTCGGTACAAAAAATATTGGTGATGCCATGAGCGAGATAGTCAGTCAAAAAAGATTCTATGGATATAGTAGAAGTTTGCATCCAACCGTTCACTGCTATGAGGTTGTCCTTTACATCTGCTCCTAAAAAAAACTTTTCGGCACCATACTTATTCAACCAACTTAAAAAAAGTGTAGGATTGGCTACCGCTATACTACCAATGGTAGCAAGGGATGCGCCACGCTCAAATACATGTGCCACATCATTATCGGTTTTTATACCACCACCAAAATCAATCACTAGCTTTGTGTTAAGCGCAATGGATTCGAGCACTTTCCAGTTTTTTACATCGCCTGCCTTTGCACCATCCAAATCAACTAAATGTAACCGCTGTATGCCAGCTGCTTCAAAAGCTTTTGCTACTTCCAAAGGATTTTCGTTATAAATGGTTTTTTGCGCATAATCTCCTTCCGTTAATCGAACGCATTTCCCATCAATAATATCAATAGCAGGTATAATTTGCATCTTATACGATATCTAAAAAGTTTTGTAATATTTTTTCGCCTACGGCAGCACTTTTTTCGGGATGAAATTGCACCCCATAAAAATTATTTTTGTGTAGCGCCGCACTGTAGGGTAAGATATAATTTGTGGTAGCTGCGGTGTCTGGCCCAAGGGCTGCATAATACCCATGCACAAAATAACAATAAGCATTTTCAGGGAGGTCGTTAAATAAGTTTGACGAATAGTCACTTATGGTATTCCAACCTACTTGCGGAATTTTATCGGCACCATTGGGTAAAAATGAAACCACACGCTCATCAAATACAGACAAACAAGTAGTATCGTTTTCTTCAGAATAAGAACACAGTAGTTGCATGCCTAAACAAATACCTAATACAGGCTGTTCCAATTTTTTAATAACGGTATCTAAATTTCTTTCTTTTAAATATGCCATGGCTGTGCTCGCCTCTCCTACGCCCGGAAAAATAACACGATCCGCTTTTTGCAATTCCTCTATATTATCTGTTACAACCGGACTAACCCCAAGTCTTTCAATTGCATAGGTAACCGATAATATATTTCCAGCATTATATTTTACAATTGCAACGTTCATATTATGATTTACCAATTATAGAAGATAAAAATTGAGCGGTAGTAGCAGACACATCTGTACTTTTTTCAAGCGCTTTGATATAGGCAGATCCTATAATGGCACCAGTTGTATACCTAGTAGCCAATTCAAAGGAAGCTGCATCTTTTACGCCAAACCCAACCAAAATGGGATTGTTTAACTGTAACTCTTTTAGTTTTTGCAAATATGCGTCCACGGCGTCAAAATTTAGTGCTGCACCTGTTGTCGCAGAAGCACTAACTGCATATAAAAATCCTGAACTTAGGGAGTCTAAATATTGAATACGTTCGGTTGGTGTTTCGGGCGTGACTAAAAAAATAAAATCTAATTGGTGCTTTTTTAGAATAGCGCCATATTTTGTTTCAAACTCATACGCTGGCATATCTGGCAAAATAAGTCCATCTACCCCTACCGCTGCTGCTGCCATACAAAATTTATCGAATCCATATTGCAATACCGGATTCATATAACCCATGAGCACAACAGGTATGTTGCTAGTAGTTCTCAATGATTTCAATTGATCCAATAAAACCTCGATAGACATGCCATTTTCTATAGCTTTGGCACCACTTTCTTGAATGACAGGTCCATCTGCTAGTGGATCTGAATAAGGCATCCCAATTTCTACTAAATCAGCACCGTTTTTATCGAGGGCAGCAATGATCGGTAGCGTACTATCTAGTGTTGGATAACCCGCCGTGCAGTATACATTTAATACTTTTGATGACTTAGCATCAAATAGCTTTTTTAATCTTGTCATGAATCTAATTTTTGCATGTACGTAGATAAATCTTTATCGCCTCTTCCACTCAAACAAATAACAACCGTATCAGTTGGCTTCCACTTTATTTGATCCAGTGCAGCAAAAGCATGTGCCGTTTCTAAGGCAGGAATAATGCCTTCTGTTTTACTAACATGAAAGGCAGCATCCATGGCTTCATCATCGGTGGCACTTAAAAATAATCCTCTTCCTGATGTATATAAATTTGCATGCATTGGGCCAATACCAGGATAATCTAAACCCGCCGAAATGCTATGTGGCTCTATCACCTGTCCATCAGTTGTTTGCATTAACAAGCTTTTACTTCCGTGTAAAATACCGGGTGTACCAAGCTGCGTAGTAGCTGCACTCATATTCGTTTGAACGCCATGTCCAGCCGCTTCAACCGCTACAATTTGAACCGAAGGTTCTTCTAAAAAATGATAAAATGCCCCCGCCGCATTACTACCACCTCCCACACAAGCAATAACGTGAGTAGGAAGTTCAGTACCTGTTTGGACTAATAACTGTTTACGAATTTCTGCACTAATTACACTTTGAAAACGTGCCACCATATCGGGGTATGGATGTGGGCCTACTACGCTGCCAATAATATAATGCGTATCGGTAGGATTATTGATCCAGTCTCTAATGGCTTCGTTGGTGGCATCTTTCAATGTTTTACTACCGCTGATGGCAGGCACAACAGTAGCACCCAACATACGCATACGCGCTACATTGGGCGCCTGCCTTTCAATATCTTTTTCACCCATGTATACAATACATTCCATGCCCTTTAATGCACAAACAGTTGCAGTTGCCACCCCATGTTGTCCAGCACCCGTTTCTGCAATGATGCGGGTTTTCCCCAGTTTTTGTGCAAGTATAATCTGACCAATGGTATTGTTTATTTTATGTGCCCCTGTATGACACAAATCTTCTCTTTTTAAATAGATAGTTGTGCCATATTGTTCACTCAACCTTTTTGCTAAAAATAAGGGCGTGGGTCTACCCACATAATGTTGCAAAAGATCGTTCACCTCTTTTATAAAATCTTCATCATCCATTATTTGCAAATACTGGCTTTTAAGTTGTGCCACATTCGCAAATAACATTTCAGGAATAAAGGCGCCACCAAAATCTCCATAGTAACCATGCTCGTTGGGATTTGTAAATGTTTGTTGCATTATTAAAGGGCTTTAATTGTTGGTATAAAAGATTGCAAAAGTGTAATGTTTTTTTGTCCGGGTGCAGTTTCAAATTGACTGTTCACATCAACAGCAAAACAATTTCCTGCTGCATCAGACTTAACAAATGAAGTTATTTTTGAAATGTCATTGGGGCCAATGCCACCACTTAAAAAATAAGGTTTTTGCTTGGTAGCATTCGCAAGCTTTGTCCAATCAAATGAAATGCCAGATCCACCATAGACACTAGAAGCAGTATCAAACAATAAATAATCAACCTCCTCCATAAATTCAGAAATTTTATACGTAACATCATCTGTTTCTGAAACTCGAAATGCTTTAATTACTGGGTAATGATTGGCCATTTCTTTACAATAATTGGGTGTTTCGTCTCCATGTAATTGAACCATGTCAAGTCCAGCAGCAGTTGCTGTTGAAATAACCTCATCCATGGGTTCATTTACAAATACGCCTACTTTTAATACACCAGGCATTTGAATGCTTTTAATTTGTTCGAGGGTCAGGCTGTTTAAAACGTAGCGTTTAGAAGCCGGATAAAAAATAAATCCAATATAATTCACACCTTCTTTATATAAAGCAAGGGCCTCCTCAATTCTTGTGATACCACATACTTTAATTTTCATTTTCACATTTTTTTAGTTCTGCTACAAAGTCAGCAAATGCTGCCGCAGGATCCGGTGTCTTCATAAAATTTTCGCCCATTAAAAAACCATCAAATCCTTCTTTTTTAAGTTCAAGTATGGTAGTCACATCACTAATACCGCTCTCAGCAATTTTTGGCAAATGAGCCGGCAACATTTTAGCAAGCGCAATAGAATGCGCAAGATCCACTTCAAATGTTTTAAGGTTACGGTTATTGATACCTACCATATCAACATGATCACATACATGGTCTAACTCCGCTGAGGTATGAATTTCAAGCAATACTTCAAGTCCGGTATCTTTTGCAACAGCAGCTAGCAGCTTAACCTCATTAGGTGTAAGGCAAGCAGCGATTAATAAAATTACCTCGGCGCCATATGCTTTTGCTTCTATAATTTGATACGGATCAATCATAAAATCTTTACGCAAAATGGGCGTTTCATGGACCGTAGCTGCCGTTAAATCTTGCAAGGATCCACCAAAAAAATCAGTATCAGTGAGCACCGAAAGTCCAGAAGCACCATGCAGCGAGTAACCAGCCGTTACTGCTTCGACAGTGGCTGTATCATTAATAATGCCTTTACTAGGAGACTTCCTTTTAAATTCGGCAATGATGCCCGATTTACCAGGCATGGTAAGATAAGAAGCCATTGATAAAACAGGGGCCTTAAAAAAAGGCATTTGTTTTAATACGCTTTCAGCAACAAGTTGTTTTTGTACCGCTACCTCTTCTTTTTTACGGGCTATAATTTGATCTAATATATTCATATTATTGAACCGCTATTAATTGTTGTAAAACTTGATATGCTTTTTGACTATCTAAACTATCAACAGCAGCCGCATAGGCCTCCTCGTATGTCGCATACTTATGCGTAGCAAATAATGCAGAGGCTGCATTGGCAAGTACAACCGCATTTTGTGCCATCGTTCCTTCTCCCTTTATAATTTTTAAGAATATAGCAGCAGAAGCTTCTACGGTATCACCGCCCACTAAATCTTCGGGGAAAACAATCCTTTTGCCAAGCGCAGTAGCGGAAACAATATGCTCCCCCTTTGCAGTAAATATTTTGGTATCACTCGTTAAAGAAATTTCGTCATAGCCGTCAAGTCCATGAATGATGGTATAATTAATGCCTTCTTCTTGCAATAAATAATGATAAATTCTAGCCATTTCTAAACTGTACACTCCAATAAGTTGATGTGCAGGCTTGGCAGGATTTACGAGCGGCCCTAACATGTTAAAAAAAGTACGAACACCTAAGTTTTTTCTAATAGGCCCCACTAATTTTAATGCAGGATGAAAAAGTGGTGCATGCAAAAAACAAATATTAGCAGCATCTAACTCCTGCTTTAATTTAGCCTCATCATTTTTAAATACATATCCAAGCTGTTCCATTACATTGGAAGATCCACTAATGGTACTAGCCCCATAGTTTCCATGCTTGGCTACTTTTTGCCCAGCACCCGCTACAATAAAACAAGAAAGTGTAGAAATATTAAACGTATTTTTTCCATCACCGCCCGTACCCACAATATCCAGTAAATCATGCGTTCCTAAATTTACCGGGACAGCCAGTTCAAGTAAGGCATCTCTAAAACCTTGAAGTTCTGCAATGGTAATACTTCGCATTAAAAACACCGTCATTAAAGAGGCTAATTCACTATCATTATAGGCACCCGAAGACATTGTCAACAAAAGCTCTTTTGCTGCTTTTCTCGTAAGCGTTTTGTGTTCGAATAAATATTGTAAAATCTTTTTCATTTTAATAACCAGTTTTTGATAACCGTTTCGCCATTTGGCGTTAACACACTTTCGGGATGGAATTGAACACCACAAACATCATAGGTAGTATGCTCGATGGCCATGATCAATCCGTTTTCATCGGTGGCCGTTACGTTTAATGTAGCAGGCAAGTCTTTATTGGCAATCACCCAACTATGATACCGCCCTACTTCAATACTGTCGGCTAAACCATTAAACAAATAATGGGTACTGTTGATGTGGATGGGCGTTGCAACCCCATGATATACCGTTGTTAAATTTTCTAGGGTTGCGCCAAAGGCCTCTCCAATGGCTTGATGACCCAGACATACACCAAGAATTGACTTAGATGCAGCATACTCCTTAATTAAAGGAAGTAGCAGTCCTGCTTCTGATGGAATACCAGGCCCAGGAGACAATATAATTTTATCGAATCCTGCCACATCTTCGAGCGCTATTTGATCATTTCTTACCACCGTCACTTTTTGATGCGTGATTTTTTCAACAAGGTGAACCAGGTTGTACGTAAATGAATCATAATTATCAAAAACCAATATTTTCATACCCACTACTTTTATATTCCAGCAGCTAACACCACTGCTTTTTTTAATGCATTTAATTTATTGTTCACTTCTTGTAATTCACTTTCAGGATTTGAAGAAACCACCACACCAGCCCCTGCTTGATAGTATAGCGTATTGTCTTTACTTAAAAAGCTGCGAATCATGATGGCATGGTTAAAATCGCCGTTAAATCCAACAAAGCCAATAGCGCCGCCATAATAACCGCGCGCTGTTGGTTCCAACCCGTCTATGATTTCCAACGCCTTAAATTTTGGCGCACCACTTAAAGTCCCAGCAGGAAATGTTTGTGCTAAAACACTAAATGGATTAGCATCAGCGCCTAATGTTCCCACCACTTCACTTACCAAATGAATCACGTGCGAATAAAATTTCACCTGCTTGAACTGACTAACCGTTACCCCTGTGCAAGACCTGCTCAAATCATTACGCGCAAGATCTACGAGCATTACATGCTCTGCATTTTCTTTGGCGTCTTCTAATAATTTTGCAGAAAGTGCTTTATCCGCTTCATCATTGCCGGTTCTTCTAAATGTTCCTGCAATTGGATGCATGACTGCTTTATTGTTTCGAACAATAAGTTGCGCTTCTGGAGAAGACCCCATTAATTTATAATCGCCGTAATCAAAGAAAAATAAATACGGTGAAGGGTTAACGCTTCTTAAAGCACGGTACACATTAAATTCATCCCCTTTAAAAGATTGCTCGAATCTTCTACTCAGTACAATTTGAAAAACATCTCCACGTAAACAGTGCTGAATACCTTTTTCAACCATGGTTTTATACACCTCGTCTGTTACATTTGAACGTTCTTCGTTAACAGGAGTAAATGGAAACTGCGGCACGTCTTTATTTCGGATCAGCGATTCGATGAGTGAAGTATCAACCACTTCATTGGCAAGTAAATTTTGACAAATAAATAATTCGTCTTTATAATGATCAAATACTATAACGTACTGATACAAGCGGTAACGAATGAGTGGGATATTGGTTTTTTTGGTTTCCGCAAAAGCAATGGTTTCAAATAAAGGAATGGCATCAAAACTGGTATACCCAAATAATCCTTGTGCAAAATTTGTTGCTGCGTGTGCATTGGGTACTACTTGATACCCCTGCATATAACTCCACAACTGATGATCAATTTGTGCACCCGCAACCTCCTTTTTTATGGGATCTTGGTTTGGATATTTTAGTTCGATGGTTTTTGAATCCCTAACTTCAATACCCCCAATAGCATTAATACAAATAAAGGAGTAGCTGTTTTCTGCTACATGCGCATCGGTACTTTCTAATAAAATCGTATCTCTAAACCGGTCTCTTAAACGCAGGTAGATGCTAACGGGTGTATACACATCCGCTAACATTCTTTTACTTTCTGTACGTACATCAATTTTTTTCATAAGGTATAAATAAAAAGCCCCGACTTATGGTCGGGGCTTTTGAAATTATTCAAAAAGTAGTGGACGCGCCATTACATACCCCGATTAGAGTTTGTATGCCACCACCACTTGTTATTTAATACTTGAATCAATGATACAAATTTAAGAAATATTAAGCACTAAAGCCCTTTTTTTTCTAGAAAAGGGATTCGGCCACAATTAAATCTTGGGGGCGTGTAATTTTAAGGTTACTATACTCCCCTTCTATTAAACGAACGGTATGGCCAGCCGCCTCTACCACGGTAGCTTCATCGGTAAAGCTAGCCTGATAAGGTTGTTCAAAAGCAGGCAATAATAGGGTACTTAAAAAGGTTTGTGGGGTTTGGATGATTTTAACCAGGTTTCGGTCTACAACCTGGTGGGTATCTCCGGAAATAAGCCTAATACTATCTGTGGCAGTTACTGCAGGAATTGCAGACCCATGAACCAATGCCTCTTCATAGCATTTTTTAATTAAATCACTAGAAACGAGGCACCTAACGCCATCGTGCACAAAAATCACCCCTGGCTCTTTAACCGCATGTAGCCCATTTTTTACAGATTCAAAACGAGTAGTTCCACCCTCCACAAATTGTATGTGTGATAGCTGGGCAGATTCAAAATAAGTAGCCGCTTCCTTTACATAGGAAGCCGGTAATACGAGCACAATTTGAATATCGTAATAGGCATAAAAAAACTGTTGGACAGTATGCCAAATAATGGGCTTACCCTTCAAATGCAAAAATTGTTTAGGCACAT